>NZ_JBQKUJ010000020.1:0-83520 GCF_054968525.1 Alteromonas sp. G5_S2_22_S1
TACTTTTTTAAATAAACATAAAAAAAGCGACCTTTCGGTCGCTTTTTAATCTAAACGTGTATTTAACCAGCGCTTTTATCAAAACTGCTACAATTTCGCTGAGTAAATCTAGAGTCACACTAACTATTGCTGCCTACCTTTTACAAGGTTATCTTCAGACACAGTGCAAAGACTACTTATTTTCTTGATGCTCATCTTCCCGCTTAGCATCACCTTTAAAATCCGCGTCTTCTTCGTGATCGCCTACTACATCATCTAACGTTACTTTCTCAACGGTACGGAAAGTATTGATAGGCCCAGCTAACGCATATAGTGCAAAGACAAGGAACAATACTAAAGCGGGTTCTGTTGCTACAACGACGAATATCAGGAGAACTAAAAGAAGGCCTACAAATGGAACCTTACCGTGCCAATTAACTTCTTTGAAAGAATTGTATTTAAAGTTACTCACCATCAGCAAACCTGCCAAGCCAGTTACTGCAGCAACTATTAAACCATAGTCGGTACCAACAGCATCATACTCAACTCCAACCCATACAAGACCAGAGACAACAGCCGCAGCAGCCGGACTTGCGAGACCTTGGAAGAAACGCTTATCGGCAATACCAACTTGCGTATTGAAGCGAGCTAAACGAAGAGCTGCACCCGCTACATATATAAAGGCCGCTAACCAACCTAACTTGCCCAGCTCAGTTAACCCCCAATTATAAGCAACAAGTGCAGGTGCCATTCCAAATGAAACCATATCTGCCATTGAGTCATACTCAGCACCAAAGTCGCTTTGCGTGTTCGTCATTCTTGCCACACGCCCATCTAAGCCATCAAAAATCATAGCAACAAAGATAGCCACTGCCGCGGCTTCGAACCTGCCGTTCATTGACGAAACCACAGCAAAGAAACCCGAAAACAACCCTGCTGTTGTTAATAAGTTGGGAAGTAAGTATATCCCTTTACGTTTTTGATCAGACATATGTCCTCATACTTCTACATATACAATTGCACTAATTATTTCATAGATATGCAGGAACGCATAGCAAAGTAAAAAGACTGCCTCGTTCCTTTACATAACGCCGTTGCAAAACGTTATTAACTTTGCATTGATTACACGTACTCCTACCACAATGCCGGCGCTTGGCTTCTATTTATTCAGTACCGCTTATGCTCACGATTAAACAAACAACTAATAACTAGGTATACGGTTACATACCTTAAATAGCTCACCGTTCATATATCATACAAGTCCATGTTGAAATTAGGTACTACCAAGTTTGTGTTCGCATAATATGCGCACACATCACTCGGCGTGTACTTGAAGTGCTTTGCGCTTCATATATAGGAAAGCAATTATGCGAACGCTACAAAAAACGTTTTCTTTGCAAACTGTACTATTACTTTCCACAGCTTTGCTATCTACCCTGAGTGCTAATTCAGTATTCGCTACCTACTATAAAAAGCAAAGTTATTCTCACTGTGGGTCATCGAGCCAAAACAACGATCAAAGCAATGTATGTAACTCTCCGTTGGGAGAATACACTTACGATCTAGTCGATGACAAAGTGACACGAACCAATCAGGCGAATAATTCCTTTGTTCAAATAGACGGATTAAATATTAATATGTCCGCCTTTTCTGACACACAAGGAGTTACCGGCGAAACAGTCGTTGGCGCCAAGTTAGAAAAAATCTCAGATAAATGGGCTTACGGCATAACAAACAATGATGAAGTATACTATCGTGACGGTGCCGACCACGCCATTGACAATATCAACCATTACTCTCAAGGTAGCGCGAACGCTTATTATAGCGGTATGACTAATGTAGAACGTGACTATGACTTCGTGTTGTTATCGTTCGACTCTGCAGTGACACTAACGGGCGCAAGTTTTTCATGGCTTTATGATAGTAGAGATAGTCAAGTGTCTGTGGCTGCGCTTAGTAACACCTCAAAACTAACGTCTGGCGTTAACACATGGAGTCATATTGTTGAAGATGCCCTAACGTCAGCTTCATTCGACATTGAGAGTTGTGAATATTTAGATAACCGCGCAGACTTTACGTTCACTGAGTCGGCCCAGTATTGGTTGGTGGGTGCATACAACACTGTATTTGGTAAAACAACTGACGGAAGAATAGGTAACGACGCGTTTAAACTTGCGAATATCGGTTTCTCTATCTCAGAAACAGCGGGTACACCAGATACCACCGAAGTGTCTGAACCTGGAACTATCGGCCTACTCATGGCCTGCTCACTCTTCGTCATATGGCGCCGCAAAAAACTTGTTTAATGAAATTAGACTTTAGATCACTGACAGGTGGTACGACCTGTCAGTTTTTTTTACTACCTAGCAAGACCAGCGAAAAAACCACCAAATAACAACAACTTATTTCTGGCACAAATTATGCTTAAGAAATATTATCTGTAGTAGTTGTTGTTGTATGTAAAAATGAAAAAATTAATTCCTCTGTTTGTTTTATTTGCGCTACATGTTAGTTCCCTGAAAGCCGAAGATACGCTTGTTAAAGAGTATTCATATGACCTTATGTCACATAGCTCTTCAGACGTATTAAACCCTTTAGGGATTGATATAGACGGTGTGAATGTAACGCTATCCGCATGGGCGGATACTGCAACTTCATCACAGACTGATGTTCAATTGCAATGTCGGCGATGGGCATGTTATCCAAGGCAAGTCACAGTCACCCATGATCTTGACACTGTAGAATCTGCAACAGCACAACTTGTCAACGGCTGGGGATATGGAATAAGAAATGACCTGGAGTCTAGAGGCAGTCATCAAACCATCGATAACTATGGTGAAAGTATAAACGGAACGTTTGTAGATTCCTTCGAATATCTGCTATTTTCTTTTGACTCAGAAGTAAATATCTCTCAAATCGATTTCGGATGGCACGCAGGTTATGATCAACAAGTGTCTGTTGTATCAATCGCTAATTCGGCTGAGATAGAATCTGCCTCGTGGAGTTCTATTGTTTCAAACCAAACAACGCTTAACGCTATCTCTGCTTCTTTCAACATCGTTGGAAGCCAAAATAATGGGTCTGCAAATCTACAATCGTTAAGTAATACATATTCTAATTATTGGCTAGTGGGCGCTTACAATAAGACCTTCGGAGACATTGGTGGGCACGACTATAATGATGCTTTCAAAATATCATCAATTCAATTTGAAAGTAAGCTAACCCCACCACCTAGACAAGTAAGCGAACCTGGCGCTTTAGCACTGATGAGCTTAGGTTTAGGTCTTGTTCTTTATAGACGTAAGCGTCGCGTTTAATTGTTTAAAAACGCTTAGAAAACACGTATCTTTAGAAGGTGGCTTAGGCCACCTTTTTTTATGCTATTTTCAAGCCAGTGGCTAGGCTAAATATCGAAGGTTTATATGGATTTTTTTAATAATAAAAAGCGCTTTGTAAAACGCACGCTTTTATCTGCAGTTGCCTCATCTTTAATCGTATTCAACAGTTTTGCTACCACATCAGAAGACTATGAGAAGGCCCTCACTGCGTTTAATCAAAACGAGTACGACGAAGCCTATATTCACCTTAAAAATAGCTTACAAAAAGACCCAGAAAACTTGGCTGCAAAGATATTAATGGGTGAAATATTGCTTATTAATGGCTACCTTACTGCGGCCGAAATGGAGTTTGTAGAAGCGCTGGAAATGGGTGCTGATATCAATCTTTTGGCAGAACCCCTGGGCAACACCTGGCTGTTTCTTAACAGGTACCAAGAAATTGTAGATTTCTCTGATTTAAACAAGCTCTCTGGTGAAGCAGAGCGCGAGTGGCTGATGATTCGTGCAACAGCGTGCATCAGATTAGAAGACGAACAATGTGCATTGCGCGACTACAACACTATTGTGTCACGTACGCCTAACTTTGTGCCAGCCATAAATGGGTTAGCTTCCATTGCCCTTCAAAATGAAGATTTACCGAAAGCGACCTCCCTTGTCGACAAGGCTATGTCACTCGAGCCTGAGAACGCCATAACATGGCGCTTGAAAGGGCAACTTGCGTACCGACAGGGTGATACTGACGCAGCAACGGCACACTTACAAAAAGCGCTGACATTTAACCGCGACGACCCTATAGCGCTGCGAAATCTAGTGGATTTGTATTTAGAAGCGAAAGACTATGATACGGCCAAGCTATTCGTTGATGAAATTATTGAAGACACGCCAAACGATCCTTTGGCCATTTTACTTAATAGCTGGTTGCAAAGCAGAGACAACCAACAAGCTATTGATAACGAGAAGCTAAAAGAGCTTAATGATTTTATGGCACAGCTTGACCCTGAGCTCATAACTTCTCAACCTATGTTGCTCTACATAAGCGGTTTAACCAACTTCTTCAACAACAACATGGAGACTGCAGCAAAAGATTTTAGCGCTTATCTGCAACAAGAGCCGGAAGATTTGCAGGCGGTATTAATGCTGAGCCAAGTTTATATGGCTACACAGCAGGATAAGCAAGCGCTTGCGCTGCTTGAGCGTCATCAAGATGCACTAATGGAAGACCCTGACTCAGCATTGCTATTAGGTGATTTGTTTATTCGTCAAAACAAAGCATTTAAAGCTGAGCGCCTTTTGCAAAACCTTGAATACAAGTATCCGAATGAAAACAAGCTTCAGCTATTTAAAATCAAATTAATGGCTGCAAGAGGTAAGCAAGCCGAAGCCTTGAGTATTCTTGAGAAGAACCTACCTGCTTACAAAGATAACGCAGGCTTTCTTTTCACTTATTCATTGATGAATTTACAAGCACAGCAGTTTGAAAACGCACTAAAAGGTGCCAACCTGCTTAGCGAACTGTTTCCCGACGAAGCTGAAGTGTACAACCTAAAAGCGGGCATTTTGATTAGACAGGGTCAATTGGCGGAAGCTAAAGCCAATATCGAAAAAGCGCTCGCGCAGAACCCTACCCTTTTTCCGGCTAAATTCAATTTGGCCGCGACAGAAAGTCGCTTAGGAAACGTGGATACGTCTAATCAGTTAATAGAAGAACTTCTTGAGCTGTCACCGCAGCATAATGAAACCTTAATGCTGAAAGCCTTCAACTTGACCAAAGCGGGTAATGTAGATGAAGCGAAGCAAATTTACCTTGATATATTAACGCTTAATCCTTCGAATATCGGAGCGAGAGAGCGCGTTTCATCTTTATATCAGCAACAAGGCGATACAAAGAATGCACTGTATCATTTAGACCTGCTTATTAAAGATGACTTTGACAATGCTGACTACCTTCTTCGTAAAGCAGCGCTTCAGTTAGGGAATAACCAGCGTGCCGATGCCGAGAAAACACTGAGCATTGCAAGAAATTTCATAAACGACGATGCAGGTAAGTTAATTGCCTATGCCGACCAAGCTCGTAGCATTGGCAACGATGAAGACGCTTTAGATGCTATGGCACGTGCTTATGAAATAGCGAATTCAAGTACATTTGTTACGTTGCGCTACACTAGTCTGCTATTAGACCTACAAAACAACGAGAAAGCACAATCTTTACTAACGAGCATTCCTAAAGACCAGCAGCAAAACCCGGTCTATCATTTCTTGAAAGGTCGTTTAGAAGCAAATAAGGGCAACAATGAGCGTGCAATCGCGGCTTTCGAAAAAGCACTGGACGTAGACTCTACATTTGCTCAAGCGTTTATTGCTATATACAACTACGCACTGAACGAACAGTTCGTCGATGTATTTTTGAGTACTGCTCGTAAGCTCATTGCTGAAAATGAGAATAACCTGCTAGCAAAAAATCTGTTGGCTCAGTACTTATTCTTTATTCAAGAATTTGACGAATCGATAGCGCTTTATAAAGCGCTTATTGAGGAGCCAAACCTTCTCAACCCCGCCGAAGCCTATAACCGTTTGGCTATCATGCATATTGAAACGTCGCTGGTTACGGCAAAAAACTATGCCCGACAAGCTTACGAATTGCAGCCTAATTCAGCCAAAATACTGGATACTTACGGGCATATTAAAGCGCTGCAAGGAGATTACGAAGGCAGTCTTAAAATGCTTCGAGATGCCTTTGCCAGGGATGCTAACGACCCAAATATTCGCTACCACCTAGGCTATACCCTCGCTAAACTAAATAGAATTGAGGAAGCGAAGAAAGAGCTAGAGTATGCAGTAAATGTAGAGCGCCCTTTCTTTAGGCGTCCACAAGCTAGAGCATTATTAGAGAGCCTATAGGGCTCTCTTTATCTCTTGCTAAACACAGCATGAACAATTGCGTTTATGCTTCTCCATCTTACCAATGCCTGGGTTAAAGGTATTGGTAGGATCTAGCTCTCTGTAAAACTGCTGCAGAGTGTCCTCCGCTTCATATAGATGCCCAACATTATGCTCTGCGGGGTACTTAGCGCCTCTGCTATCTAGTAGCGCCAACATGTCCGCTTTTACTTTTTTAGCGTCGCTGCCCTTTTTAAGTATGTAATCTTGATGGAAAACATGACAAAAGAAATGCCCGTAATAAAGGGGCTTTTCTACATGCATGGCGATATGCGCTGGCAGCTTTTCTACCCAGAACTCATCGTTACGCCTTAATGCAATATCTAACGCTAATATGTCCCCCACCTGCTTATGGTGTAAGGTTTGATAACGCACCGCTGCGCCCGCGGCGGCAAATCGCAGTAAAAACGCCTTGGCGGCCTCTTCGTCGCTACACTCAATATACCCACCGTCTAATTGCTCTTGCGTAAACAGCTTTGATAACAGTGCTTTTGCCTCTTCAATACCACCATCGCTCATTTTAAGGATTAAGTGATGCTCGTACTTGTTGCGGAAAGTTCTTAAACTTTGCGGTATCTGGTCAGGGAAGAACTTACTGCCAAACTGCATTACCCTGTCACTAAAATAAGGTGGTAGTAGTGGTAGCTTATTCAGCACGCCATCCACCCGCCCTTTTAACGCGAACATTTTGGGTAACGAATCTGTGCCTAAACGCTGAATGCTCAAAATAGTATCTTTACCGTAAATATCAGCAATATCGAACATTTCTCTGTGAAGATATTCTCCGACTTCTGGCACGTTGTCGAACTGCGACAAAATTTCTCGTCGAATGCGCGTAAGTACAGCAGCATCGTTTGTTCCGATATAAAACGTCTGTTCTTTTTTAGGTACTTCAAATGTGTCTAAGCGCACCGCAAACACGGCAATTTTCCCGGCGCAGCCACTTGCTTCATAAAGACGTGTGGGGTCAGCATTAAAACGGCCTGGAGTATCGGCGTTTACGTCGCGAACTATGTGCACATAATCACTCGCTGACGCTTTTTTTTCCGTAGCAGGTAGCGTTGTAGGATAATTGCCCGACGACAAATTTCCAATGATTTCTTCAGGCGTTTCGCCTAAATCTATGCCTAGATGATTAACAAGCGTGAGTTCGCCGTTCTGATCTACGTGGGCAAACAACGATAACTCTGTATACGCGGGCCCCCTCTTTACTAGCGCTCCCCCTGAGTTATTGGCAACACCACCAACGATAGATGCCCCTAAACACGAAGAGCCAATTACGGAATGCGGCGCACGCCCCAGTGGTTTTAATACCTTTTCAAGCTTAAATAACGTTGCTCCAGGAAAACTTAAAACCTGCTTTCCTTTGTTTAGCAACACGATGTCATCCATGGCTAAAGTATTAATAACCACTACTGGCCTGTCGTAATCCTCACCGCTTGGCGTAGAGCCTTCTGTTAACCCCGTTTTCGCGGCCTGCATGATGATAATACAATTATACTCAACGCAAACTTTAAGCGCTTCCCAATACTGCATTAGCGTATGCGGAAAAAGGACGGCTAATGCCTCACCTTCACCAGAGCGCCACCCTTTGCGATAGTGTTCTGTTTGGCGCTGCCCCACAGCAATATTACTTTCCCCGAGCACGCGTTTAAATGCGTTAATAATTGGGGCTGATTGCATGCTT
Organism: Alteromonas sp. G5_S2_22_S1; assembly: GCF_054968525.1. Classification (NCBI taxonomy): domain Bacteria; kingdom Pseudomonadati; phylum Pseudomonadota; class Gammaproteobacteria; order Alteromonadales; family Alteromonadaceae; genus Alteromonas; species Alteromonas sp. G5_S2_22_S1. The sequence continues at coordinate 7,942 of NZ_JBQKUJ010000020.1, forward strand.
AACTCCTAAAACTCATCACAAGATTTTTTCTCCCTGTAAACTAAAGGAAAAGGTTATACCAAAGCAATAAAAAAGGCACTGGAGTGAAGTGCCTTTGTAATGATTAATACGTCTTCTTTTAGTTACTAACTATAAAGAGCCCGCTCTCGTCTGCATCTATTCGAACGGTCGATTCGGGTATCAGCTCACCAGCAAGCAGCTGATGGGCGAGCGGATTTTCCACCTGCACTTGAATAGCGCGCTTAAGCGGTCGAGCGCCAAATACAGGGTCAAAGCCCGCTTCAGCCAGCTTATCCATTGCCGCAGCAGACAGAGTAAGTTTGTAACCTTTGTCTGCCAATCTGGCTCTCAGAGAAGCGAGCTGAATTTTAGCAATAGACTTAATTTGCTCTTTCCCTAGTGGGTGGAATACCACAATGTCATCCACACGGTTAATGAACTCAGGTCTGAAATGTTGCCCTACAACATTCATTACCATCCCCTTCATTTCGTCGTACTGGCTTTCATTGTGCTTGTCTTGAATGATGTCTGAGCCTAAGTTAGAGGTCATGATCACGACCGTATTCTTAAAGTCTACCGTGCGACCTTGCCCATCTGTAAGCCTTCCGTCATCTAGCACCTGTAACAGAATATTGAAAACATCAGGGTGCGCCTTTTCCACTTCATCGAGTAGAATAACCGAATAATGTTTGCGACGTACCGCTTCTGTTAAGTAGCCACCTTCTTCATACCCGACGTAACCTGGAGGTGCACCAACAAGACGCGCAACCGAATGCTTTTCCATGAATTCCGACATATCTATCCGTATCATGGCATCTTCAGTGTCGAACATAAAGCCAGCCAAAGCTTTGCACAGCTCAGTCTTACCAACGCCAGTTGGCCCTAAAAATAGGAACGAACCAATGGGGCGATTCGGGTCAGCGAGTCCAGCACGTGAGCGACGAATTGCATTAGAAACTGATTGAACGGCTTCTTCTTGACCAACCACCCGCTTGTGCAGCACATCTTCCATGCGCAATAACTTCTCGCGCTCTCCTTCTAGCATTCTGGCCACAGGAATACCGGTCCACCGAGAAAGTACATCGGCAATTTCAACGTCGGTTACTTTGTTTTTAAGCAATGTGGTTTCGCGAGTCTCGTTTTCCGCAGCCTGTTCTAGCTTTGCTTCTAATTCCGGTATACGTCCATATTGAAGTTCAGACATGCGGTTAAGATCAGAGGCTCTTCGCGCGATTTCTAAATCAAGTTTTGCCTGCTCTAGCTCACCTTTTATGGTTTGCGTTCCTTGCATCGCATCTTTTTCATCTAGCCATACTTTTTCAAGTTCAGCGTATTTAGTCTCAGCTTGCTCACGCTCTAGTTCAATCATCTCCAGGCGTTTATGGCTGGCATCATCGGTTTCTTTTGCAAGCGCCTGTTCTTCCAATTTTAGCTGTATAATACGGCGCTCTAAACGGTCCATATCTTCTGGCTTAGAGTCGATCTGTAAGCGTATGCTCGATGCCGCTTCATCGATAAGGTCTATTGCCTTATCTGGAAGCTGGCGATCACTAATATAACGATGAGATAAACTTGCCGCCGCTACAATGGCTGGGTCGGTAATATCCACAGAGTGATGGAGTTCATAACGCTCTTTTAGACCTCGCAATATAGCGATAGTATCTTCAACGCTAGGCTCTTCTACCAATACTTTTTGGAAGCGTCGCTCAAGGGCTGCATCTTTTTCGATATATTGGCGATATTCATCCAGCGTGGTGGCGCCTACGCAGTGAAGTTCACCGCGGGCTAATGCTGGCTTAAGCATATTGCCTGCGTCCATAGCGCCATCGCCCTTCCCTGCTCCTACCATGGTGTGCAGTTCATCAACGAATAAAATAACGCGGCCTTCTTCTTTGGCAAGTTCATTTAGCACCGCTTTCAACCTTTCTTCGAACTCGCCGCGATATTTGGCACCAGCGACAAGTGCCCCCATATCTAGGGAAAGCACGCGCTTGTTTTTAAGTCCTTCGGGCACTTCGCCATTGATAATACGCTGTGCGAGGCCTTCAACAATGGCAGTTTTACCTACGCCAGGCTCACCAATAAGCACGGGGTTATTTTTTGTTCTACGCTGCAGTACCTGAACAGTTCGGCGAATTTCATCGTCGCGACCAATGACAGGGTCAAGCTTGCCCTGCTCTGCGCGTTCGGTTAAATCGGTTGTATATTTTTCTAATGCTTGGCGGACGTCTTCGGCATTAGGGTCCGTTACTTTTTGACCACCGCGCATATCGTCTATCGCGCTTTCAATAGCATCTTTGGTAATATTTAAGCTCTTGAGAATTTCACCCAACCGCCCTTTGTCTTCAAGGGCAGCAAGCACAAAGATTTCAGAAGTGATATATTCATCTTTTCGCTGCTGCGCTATTTTGTCGCAAAGGTTTAGTAATATGCCGCTGTCTTTGCTTAACTGAACATCGCCACCAATGCCTTCAATTCGTGGCAAGCGCTCAATTGCTTGACTCAGTGCAGAACGTAACGCGTTAACATTGATATTAGCTTGATCGAGCAATGGTCGCACTGAGCCGCCTTGCTGATTAAGCATTGCCGTCATCAAGTGTACCGGTTCAATATATTGGTGGTCGCGCCCCAATGCGAGTGATTGAGCATCGGATATAGCGAGCTGAAATTTGCTGGTAAATCTATCTAATCTCATAATCTCAACCTAATAGATGAAAAAATTGTTATGTTCTATTTATGTAGGCTGGTGATTTGCTATTCAAGTATGAGAATGAAAAGTTAGTCCAAATGATAACAATTAATGCAATGAATTTGATGTAGCGCAAACATTGACGCAGTTTGAAACTAAACCTGTGAAGAAAATCGCAGCACCAGTGAGTTAGCGTATACCGATAACACTAACCATCCTTCCGGTGGTGCGCTTATGCTGATGGGTAGCTCTGCGATGAGAATAAAAACGATGTTCGTCTGAATAGGTACAACAATGACTTTGCGTCACACTTTTTACACCAGCCTGTTCTAGTTGAACTTGCGCCACCAGCGGTAAATCTAATAAGCATTTACCGGGTTGGTCACTGGGCGCTACAGCGCCGTCAATATGGGAAAACCTGCGGCCTAGCTCGGCGTCCACTTCATAGCAAGGGCCGCTAATAGCAGGGCCAATCCACGCTATAACGTCTGCCGGTGAAGCACGAAAGTGCGCAATTGCATTGCTGATAATATTCGATTCCAGCCCCTTCCAACCGGCGTGTACCGCAGCCACTTCGCGGCCTTGTTTGTCACAAAGCAATATAGGCACACAGTCTGCGGTCATTACTGCACAAAAATGTGACTTAGATGCAGAATAAGCCGCGTCAGCTGTGGTATCTACACTAGGTAAAGCAACGACACGGTTACTGTGAATTTGCTCTAGCCAGGTAATTTTATCGCTATGGGGCAAAAGACGCCTGTTGGCTTTCACCAAAAGCAAGTCATCGCCCACATGACTCCCCACATTTAACCCTGCGAACTCGCCTAGGCTCGCGCCGCCAATTCTCGTGGTCGTGTATGCCTCAATATTAGGCGGGCATGCCCACGCAGGTTCAATCAACTCAAGTGTCGAAACTTTAGAAGCGTTCGCTGTCGTCGATGCCATAGGTCTAAATACTCGCTAAAGCATATCCTGAGGATTGTCTTCAGTATCTTTTTTAACGGCCTTAAGCAAATCTTGCATGTCTTGCGGTAAAGGCGCCTTCCACGTCATCCACTCTTCTGTCTCTGGGTGGAAAAGCGACAACTGCGCTGCGTGAAGTGCTTGGCGCTGGAAGCCGCGAAGTACCCCAATAAAATCTTCAGATGCACCTTTAGGTAAGCGCGGTCTTCCACCATACACCTGATCACCCAATAATGGATGCTTTATATGCGCCATGTGAACGCGAATCTGGTGGGTGCGTCCGGTCTCAAGTTTTAAGCGCAAATGGGTGTAAGCTCTAAACTTTTCTATAACGCGAAAGTGCGTAATTGCAGGTTTGCCCATTTCGCGAACTGCCATGTGCGTGCGTTTTGTAGCATGTCTGCCAATAGGTTCATCTACAATACCACCGGCGACCATAGTGCCTAGAGCAATGGCTTCATATTCACGGCTCATCTCTCGGCGTTGTAGTTGGTCAACAAGGTGCGTTTGCGCAGGTATTGTTTTTGCCACAACCATCAAGCCTGTGGTGTCTTTGTCAAGACGGTGGACAATGCCTGCACGGGGAACTTTGTCAATTTCAGGATAGTGATTTAGCAATGCATTAAGCACTGTACCGCTTGGATTTCCCGCGCCAGGATGCACGACTAAATCAGCAGGTTTATTGATGACAAGAATATGCTCATCTTCATAAACAATGTCCAATGCGATATTTTGTGCTTCGCTGGTTACTTGCACATCCATTTCTGCTTGCACTGTAACCAGTTCGTCCATTTGCATTTTATGACGAGGAACGGTTATTACCTCCCCATTCACAGAGACATTTCCGTCTTGAATCCAAGTTTTTAACTTAGAACGCGAATATTCTGGGAACAAATCAGCTAAAACCTGATCTAACCGTAAACCAAAATGCGCAGCTTCCGTTGAAGCTTCTAATTGTATTGTGTTCGGCGACTGTGTCATAACACCATTGATTACGTCTAAAAAAGGGTATTATAACAAGGATTCACGCTGTACACTGCCTTGTTTACGTTTTTGTATGGTTTTTCTCATCGTTAGTACGTTAGAATGCAATTAAAGTGTTGTTGTTTAACACATGAGCTTAGACAGCGAAGTATTAAAACTGTTTAGCAGGAAAATAGAATTATTATGAAATCATTTCGTCTACTGGCACCCGTGTTACTTGGTGCTATGGTATCTGTCGCAGGATGTAGCTCTTCGGATAAAGAAGAGAAAGCCGTTTTAGCTAACATGGGTGCACAGCAACTGTATGACAGAGCGAAGCAAAGCATGGAAGTCGGGAACTTTAGTGCTGCCGCGCAAACCCTCAGCGCATTAGACTCGCGCTACCCGTTTGGTCCTCTATCGCACCAAGTACAGCTAGACCTTATCTATAGCTACTATAAATCGGGTAAGAACGAAGAAACTCTCGCCACTATCGATAGATTTATTCGCTTGAATCCAAACCATTCAGATGTTGACTACGCTTACTATATGCGTGGCTTAACTAACATGGAATCTGATAGCAATCTTTTCCAAGAGCTAATGAATATCGATCGTACGGACAGAGATCCATCGAAGTCTCGCCAAGCGTTTGAAGATTTTCGCAGATTGATTCAGCAGTACCCAGATAGCAAGTACGCCGCTGACGCTAAACAGCGTATGGTACACATTAAAGATCGTTTGGCTCGATATGAAATAGCAATTGCTCGCTTCTATATGAGACGCCAAGCTTACGTTGCCGCCGCTAATCGCGGACGTTACGTGATTGAACATTTCCCCAATACTACACAGGTTCAACAGGCGCTTGAAATCATGGTTTCAAGTTACGAACAATTGGGGCTTAAAGAGTTGCGTGATAATGCGATGAAGACGTTAAAGCTTAACTACCCTGATAGCGAATTTATTAGTTAAGCAGAGTTGCTAACACCAGAAACTAAAAAACGCACCTAGGTGCGTTTTTTGTTGTTTGGTATTAACTATTCATTTTACCATATCGAGGCTACGTTTATGTAAGCCCGCACGGATAACCTACTCTATCTGAAAAACAGGTGGCTAAAGGGGTTTAACAATCTCGCCAAACCAGACGTAAAATGGAGTGGCTGGTCGACGATACTAAAAACAAGACACCCGTCTTTGTCTTCAGACTTTGGCGTGTGAGTTTTCTCTCCATCCATGAAAATAAAATCCCCAGTATCGTAGCGATTTAAGCCGTCACTGAATTCTCCGTCGATAACTAGCGTGTATTCGGTGCCGCGGTGGGTATGTTCTGGTACGCTTCCGCCCCGCCCCATAAAAATGAAGTTCGCAACGCCTTGGTTACCTAAATCTACGGGCGCTTGCCATAGCTTTCCAACTAGACTCGACCAATTTCCCGTCTTATCGATATAGCGATGTAACGTTCTGGGTAGCGTAAAGACTCTTCCGTCTAGCTCTATCGCATTCGTAGCCTTGCGCTGACTGATGTTCGCTTCTTGATTGCGTGGTGAAGCAACAGCGTTGTTAGCTTTGATTGCTTTTGATTCGATTTGCGGTGCTGTAGGAAGTTGAGTAATCTGAGAGAGCATCTCATCTAATTGAAACGATACCTCTAACTTGTCACCTACACCTGCGCCAGATACGAGATCCTCAGCAAGGCGTTCTGTTTCTACCTCAACAAAACGCTGACACTTCTCGCACATATCGCAATGTGCTGAGACCATCAATGATATTGCGGGTGACAATGTGCCCTCAACAAAGTCTGACAGCTGTCGGGCACTTGGGTGAAACCTAATCATTATCGTTTAACATGACCTTTAATCGTTGAAGCGCTAAGCGAGTTCTTGACTTTACTGTACCTAAGGGAATAGAAAGTTCGTCAGCGACTTCTTGCTGAGATTTGCCATCAATATAGATAGCTTCAACCACCGCCTTTTGTTTAACCGGAAGTGATTCAAACATATAGCCAATTTGCTCTAAAGTGACTTGCTCGTCAAGTGGCGCCTCGTTCGCATCTGCCGTCTGCTCACATAACACAGGCCACAGGTCGTCAGAGCACACGTCCTCTTTTCTATTTTGAAGCTTACGTAACATGTCAAACCGTATATTACGTGCAATAGTGAAGATCCACGTTGAAGGCGAGCCTTTCTCAGCATTAAACAAATGCGCTTTTTGCCATACATTCGACATGGTGTCTTGTACAAGCTCCATTGCTAATGCTTCATTACCCATCTGCTTAAGGGCATAAGAGCGCAAACGTGGGGCAAAATAGTTGAACACTCGAGCAAATGAACGCTTGCATCGAGCATCTGCAACCGCGACTAGGTAATCAGACATTTCAGTAGCACACTCTTTAGGTTTGATTGTGCTGTTACTTTGTTCCAAAGGAATTCCAACTAACATAAGATTCGTCCGCTTTTCCGTTTTGGTTGTGACATTCTACGGCTTAATGACTTAAAACGTTCGCGAAATTCGCAAATATTGGATTACGATTTTGTAATGAAACTCTTCATTCATTTTAAGCTATGCAATCAAGGCAGAGAGATAGTTAAGTAAACTTGTACACTCTCGCTGTTCTAGAAAATGCTGCTTTTGTGAGCCATCAACAGGAAGTAACTCTAACCAGCGGTTTAACACCCAATTGGGGCAATCAAACTTCGGTGATTCATAGAGCGCTGCTAGCTCTTCGTAATTTCCAAATATTTCTTTAAGTCGCTCATCCATAGGCGCTATTTGTTGAGGGGCTAAGTCACACTGCCAAGGCGGTAATGCTTTACAGTTTCCTGTGCGAAGACCGTCTTTTTCAACTTCGATGCTATTTACCTCAACTAAGTGAGAACCAGCAACCTTTATGCCAAGCAACCCATCATCGAGCATATCGAAGTCTACAACCTGCGCGTACGTCCCTATTTTATGGATATGCTGATTCTTATCCTTGTCGCCATTTGCATTTAGCATACACATCACAAAGCCTTTATTTTCGGCACATGCCTGCTTAACCATGCGTACATATCGCGGCTCAAAAATTCGCAGCGCCATTCTGCCTTCGGGTAGAAGGTGGGCGGACAAAGGAAACAATGGAAAACGTTCTACACTCATATTTATCACATCCGAAAACACGAAATTCATTACGCAAGTGAGTACAAATAGGATCGAATGGGAAATATTTTCACAGGCAGGTTGTAAAACATGATCTTATCAACGGAAACTACTGTAAGTTAATTCCTTACTAACAATATTATTAAACATTAGATCAGCCACTTGCGATTAGATTAAAAGTTAATCTCATTTAAGACCTAGACACTGTTAACGAATTTGCCTGTGGTCATTCATCAGTAATTTAGCGAGAGGAAGGGGTATGGACGTTATTTCCCGCTTTTGTAAGATTTACACGGATATATGTCAGATATCGCCAGACGACTTAGAAAGCGTCTATGGAAAAGATATCGTTTTCATCGATCCTATCACTACGCACCAAGGTATCGGCGAAGTCAAAAGTTACTTTTCTAATTTGTTGACGCAAGCGCAAAGCTGTAAGTTTGATATCGCTGACGTTTTTGTCTGTTCAAAAGAAAAAGACAGCAGGTCCAAAGTAACCCACGTTGTGAACTGGACGATGAGGCTGACGCTTAAAAATAACAGTAAGCATATAACCCTAGACGGCACGACCCAACTCGGCGTGGTTAACGACACCATCATTTATCACAAAGATTATTACGACTTGGGCGAAATGGTTTATGAGCACGTACCCATCTTAGGTTTTGTAATTAAAAAGATTAAAGGGAAGCTGGCATCGTGAAATCAATTCTTATTACTGGAGCAACCTCAGGTATTGGCAAAGCATTAGCCACCCACGCCGCTAATCAAGGTTACCGCGTTATTGCGTGCGGTCGCAATGAAGAGACGTTAAATGAGCTGAGTCGCTACAGCAACATCGAGGCTTGTCAATTTGATGTAACCGACCTAGAGGATGCTCGCCGCGCATTAGCAACGGTAAAGTTTGATATTGCCGTGCTGAACGCAGGTACGTGTGAGTATGTTGATATCGATAGCTTCGAGCCCGACATGTTCCGCCGCGTTTTCGAGCCAAACTTTTTCGGCGTGGTTCATTGTGTAGATGCTCTGTTACCCCGGTTTAAGAAAGGCGATAAGCTGGTCATAGTGGATAGCATGGCAAGACTACTTCCATTTACTAAAACGCAAGCATACGGTTCAAGTAAAGCGGCGCTGCATTACTTTACCAAGTCACTTGAAGTCGACCTTCATGAGAAAGGCGTTAAAGTGCAGGCCGTGTCTCCTGGATTCGTTGAAACCCCATTAACTGACAAAAATGACTTTGAAATGCCAATGAAAATTAGTGCCGAAGAAGCCGCAGAAGCTATGCTTAAAGGAATAGAAAGCAATAAGCAGTCGGTATTCTTCCCTCGGGCGTTTGGCTTTATTCTTCGTCTAATGCACGTACTGCCTACCCCGCTACAAAAGCGCTTATCGCTGGCGATGAGAGAAAAACAATAAGAGACAATAGAATGACAAATAGAGTTGCCGTTATAGGTACAGGAATTTCAGGGCTTACCTGCGCTCACCTTTTAAATAAACAGCATAACATCACCGTTTACGAAGCCAATGACTATATTGGAGGCCATACAGCTACGAAAACAATTATTGATGAGGGTGAAGAACACAATATCGATACGGGTTTTATCGTTTTTAACGACTGGACCTACCCTAATTTCATAAAGCTGATGACACAGCTTAATGTACCGTACCAGCCCACAGAAATGAGTTTCTCTGTGATGAGCAAAAAGGCCAACCTTGAGTACAACGGCAATAATTTAAACAGCTTGTTTGCGCAACGGCGCAACATTTTGAGGCCGAAGTTTTGGCGCATTGTTAAAGACATCCTTACATTTAATAAAGCGTGTAAGGCCATGGTTGCAGAAAAGCGCGACACTTCATCCCTTACCCTTGAAGACATTATCAAAGAATTAGGCCTTAGCGATGACTTTGCACGCTATTACATTTTACCTATGTGCGCGGCTATTTGGTCTAGCAGCTTGGAGCAAACCCGTAAGTTTCCGCTGACTTTTTTCTTACAGTTTTTCAATAACCACGGCTTGCTCAATATTACCGACCGCCCGCAGTGGTACACAATAAAAGGTGGGTCTAGCCAGTACATCCCTCCTTTGATAGCGCCCTTCAAATCGAAAATAAAATTATCATCGGCCGTGGTATCTGTTGCAAAGATGACAGATTCATGGGAAGTCACCGACGCTAACGGTGAACGTTTAAGCTATGACCACGTTGTCTTCGCGTGCCACAGTGATCAGGCATTAAAGATGCTTGAGGCCCCTTCAGCACTTCATAAAGAGATACTCGGCAGTATTCCTTACGCGGATAACGATGTCGTTATGCACAAAGACGTTTCTCAGCTTCCTAAAAGAAAGCTTGCATGGGCTAGCTGGAATTACCGGCTAAAAGAAGATGCAACAGAAGAGCAACGCCCGGCATCTGTGACCTACGACATGAACATTCTTCAGCGGTTAGAAGCTAAAAACACCTACTGTGTAACACTGAATAATACGCCAGAAATTGACCGCGCCAGTATATTGGGGAGCTATCAATACGCCCACCCGCAGTTCAGCGCCAGCATGGTTAAGGCTCAGCAAAGAAGAAACGAAATTTGCGGTGTCGATAACCTTCATTTTTGCGGGGCTTATTGGTACAACGGCTTTCATGAAGACGGTGTAAAAAGCGCGCTGGATGTTTGCGAACGCTTTGGTGAAACCTTGTGATTGAAAGCGCAATTTATAAGGGTAAAGTTTACCATCAGCGTTTTATGCCCACTCAGCACAAGTTCGACTACGATATCTATTTGTTTTGGCTAAAGCTAGAGCGCGGCGAACTCGAAACCTTATCAAATACGCTTAAGCACTTTTCAGCAAAAAAGAAAGCCAGAGTGCGTTTTAAGCGTGAAGACTATTTAGGCGCCCCATCAATACCCCTGAACCAAGCAGTGCTTGACAGGATGAGTGAGTTAAATGGCGGGACGCGCCTTGAAGGCGACGTATTCATGCTTGGACAACTTCGCATGTGGGGGCTATATTTCAGCCCCGTCAATTTCTATTATTTACGCAATAAAGAAGGTACGTTCACTCATTTATTAGCCGAGGTAAGCAACACGCCATGGAACGAGCGACACCATTATCTGGTAAATCTAGCAACACAGGACGATACCCCTAAAGCTTTCCACGTTTCCCCGTTTAACCCAATGGACATGACTTACCAATGGTCAATCTCCCAACCCTCAACGAGACTTTCTCTTGCGATGGACTGCGTAAGAGAGGACAAAGAATTTAGCGCTGGCATTAACTTAACAAAATTTACTTTAGATAATGCGAATCTATCTACAGCACTTAAACGTATACCCAGTATGACACTAAAAACTATGGCCGGAATTTATTGGCATGCGCTTAAATTGCTGCTTAAACGAACGCCGCTGTATACACACCCAAAAAAAAGTCAGGAACAATAATAATGTCTTTCGGTGAATCTGTACTCATGACCACTTCAGAGGTCTCTTTTGTAGATAAAGCATGTAGAAGCTTATTCTTACAATGCTTAAAGCAACTGCCTTTTGGTAGCTTAACTATTCAAGAAAATGGCGACGATATCGCCAAGTTTGGAACAGAAAATGACGATTTACGGGCAACGGTAAATATCAAAGATGTTAAGGCCTACCGTCGTCTTTTGCTTGGAGGCAGTGTTGGCGCAGGCGAAGCCTACATGGATGACTTATGGGACAGCGATGACGTAACGGCAGTAGTGAGAATTTTTGCCAGAAACTTGCCTACTCTTGATGAGTGGGAGAATAAATTTAAGTGGCTCACCATGCCTGTTAATAAGCTTCAACATTTTGCTCGTCGAAACACCACAGACCAAGCTAAAAGAAATATTGAAGCCCACTACGATTTAGGCAATAAGCTATATACCCGTTTTTTAGACCCTACCATGATGTATTCGTCGGCGATTTACCCCGACCCAAATGCATCATTAAATGAAGCGCAAAATTATAAGCTAAAAGCCATTTGCGATAAGTTGCAGTTAAATGAGAGCGACCATCTTGTCGAAATCGGCACTGGGTGGGGCGGCCTTGCCGTTTATGCCGCTAAGCATTATGGATGTAAGGTTACCACCACTACCATATCAGAAGAGCAGCATGCCTGGGCAAAGAACTGGATTGCGAAGGAGGGGCTGGACGACAAGGTTACTCTGCTCAAAAAAGATTATCGTTTGTTGGAAGGAAAATACGACAAACTTGTGTCTATCGAAATGATAGAGGCCGTGGGTAAACAATACTTAGGCAACTTCTTTGAAAAGTGTTCATCGCTTTTAAAAGACGATGGTCTGATGCTCCTTCAATCCATCACTATTGATGACAGACGCTACGATAGCTACGCAGACAGCGTAGATTTCATTCAAAAATACATATTCCCCGGCGGTTTTTTACCGTCTCAGTATCAATTAAATGCGCATATTAAAAAGTATACCAATATGATGATTCGTGACCTTCACGACATTGGCGTTGACTACGCGAAAACGCTAAATCATTGGTATGAGGCGTTCATATCCGCTAAAGACGAATTATTAAACGACGGCTACGATGAGCGCTTCATGCGTATGTGGACCTACTATCTAAAATACTGTGAAGGCGGTTTTTTAGAAAGAACGATTAGCACGGTTCAGCTTGTCATTTCTAAGCCACACTGTAGAGAAGAACTCGCTCGGGTTTAGTGCAGTTGCTTGTTTAGTACAGCAAAACAATAAAGCGGCGCTGAATTCAGCGCCGCTGTTGTTTATATTCAACTCTTATTCATACCAAGTAACGACACCACGCACTAACGCCTACTCATCCACCACTGATATCGGTTTAGATATCATTGGCTTACCCTGATTAATGTTTATTTCAACCCGACGATTTTTCGCCCTGTCGGCGGATGTGGTTGCGTTTTCCACGATAGGGGCAGTATCGGCTTTTCCTACTACCGACATGCGGCTTTCATCAAAGCCGGGGGCTGTACGCATGGCTTCTGCCACGGCAACTGCACGTTGTGAAGATAAGTCCCAGTTTGAGCGATATAGCTCATTGGCAATATGCTGACCATCGCTGTGCCCTGAAATTTCAATTTCTCCCGGCACATCTGCGAGTAGCGTACCGATTTTTCTTAAAACGGGCTGAAACTGCGGCTGTAAGAAAGCTGAGCCCGCTGAAAACGAACCGTTCTCTCGAATTCGAATTGTAAGCTGCTGACCTAGCGACTCCATTTCAACTGAGCCATCTAAAATTTGTTTTTCTAACTGTTGCGCCACTTTCTTCATCAATTCAGCCATTTGCGACTGATCAGTGCTTTGTTCTGCCGAAGAGGACGACTGGGTTGCGGTTTGTTGCGATTGACCGCCCCGCTGTTCGCCGCGCTGCTTCTGACGACCGCCCGCTGAGTCCTCGTTTCCGGCTTGGAACTCTAGCATCTGTTGTGTCATTTCATTGGTTTGCTGCTGAATAGATTCAATAGGCGTAGGATCAGGTTTACCCGGACGGAATTCCATAGCAATAACGCTTGTTCCCTTGGGAATATCCTTTACTTCAATTTTGTTCTGTACGCCGAAAGCGAACTTCATTGAGCCCGCTATCTGTTTAAACTTAAGTACGTCCATTTCAGAAAATGAGAGCAGAAGTACGAAAAAGCACATAAGCAATGACATCAAGTCAGCGAAGGTTCCCATCCAAGCTGGCAGCCCCTCGGGGGGGCATTTTGGGCATTCTTCTTCAGCCATTACTCTTCCTCTGCGCTTCCGCGTTTACTCGCCGCAAGGTAATTCTTTAGTACTCCCTCTATCACCCGAGGGTTCTGACCATCTGCGATACCGACTATTCCGTCAAGAACAAGGCTCTGGTTTAGCTTTTCCTCGCCAGCGCGCACTGACAATTTAAACGCAATTGGCAAACATATAACATTGGCGAAGAAAGCTCCGTAAAGCGTGGTAAGTAGTGCAACCGCCATCGCGGGCCCAATTGCTTTTGGGTCATCCATATTAGAGAGCATGGCTACCAAGCCGATCAGTGTACCAATCATTCCCATTGCCGGTGCAATATCACCCATGCCTTTGAAAAATGAAGCACCAAAATCATGGCGTTCGGAAGTCATCGAAATATCTTTAGCGAGAGTCTCTCTGACTACTTCAATATCATGGCCGTCGACCAGCATATCGACGCCTTTTTGCATAAATTCGTTTGAAATTTCCGCCTCTTCTAGCGCAAGGAAGCCACCTTTTCGCGCGGCATCTGCCATTTCAACAATTTTCTCAATAAGCTCTTCAGGCGATTCAATTTTGAACATGAAGGCCTTGCCTGCAATTTTACCTGCGCCAAAGAACTGACCTAACGTAAATTGTGACAAAACAACGAATAAGGTCCCCCCGAATACGATAAGTATTGACTGGACGTCGATGAACATGCCCAAGCTGCCGCCTAAGATCATAGCCATAACTATGAAACCAATGGCGCCCAACATACCTATGACGGTTGCTAAATCCACTCACTCTTCCCCATTTATGCGCAGTCAGTGCTGTTGATGTACAATATTCTATCGGCAATAGATAGAAATACTAAAACGACATTATTGAAAAATATCACATTTATTTGTTTTTTATGAAGTGTAGGTGGCGTTAAATACGCTAGCTACACCTTCTATAACCCTATTTCATTATCGTGTTTATATGCCTAAAGCGTTTATTCTAGCGTTACGTTAGCACGCTAAAGAAAAAAGACACCTAGCAGTAGCATGGAATATAGCACAAAATGGTTAAATACTGCTTTTTGTACTGCATGAAAAAAAAGCGATATACCGGTGATATGGGCGATATAGAGACAAACCATTTGACCCCTGTGCAACCCTCGGTTAATGTGCGCGGTATACGTATTTTGGCCATTAAAATGAGTGTTTTTATGACGACAGAAAAAGTATCCGCGTCTTTCGAAGAAACGTTATCAGAGTTAGAAGCCATCGTTAACGAAATGGAAAACGGTGATCTGCCGCTAAATAAAGCACTAGAAAAGTTCGAACGAGGCATTGCCCTCTCTCGTCAAGGTCAACAATCTCTTGAAAACGCCGAACAAAAAGTAAAGATATTGCTTAGTGAACAAGGCGAAGACACCCTTCACACTCTACCTGAAAGTGAACAACCCTAATTTGTTCATTTTTACATTACAGGCAACCTATGAATTTTTCTGCTTTGCATCAGCAAGTTAAACAGCAAACTGATGCATCTCTTCTTACTCTGATTGATGAACTACCGGATTACGCACCGCGCCTGAAAGACGCTATGCGTCACGCGCTGCTTGCTGGTGGCAAACGCATGCGTCCGCTGCTAGTGCAAGTTGTAGGAAATACGCTAGACGTCCCTAAAACGGACCAAATGGCTATTAGTATGGCCATTGAATGCGTACATGCCTATTCTCTCGTTCATGACGACTTACCGGCCATGGATGATGATGACTTGCGTCGCGGTATGCCTACCTGTCACATCGCCTTCGATGAAGCAACAGCGATATTGGCAGGTGATGCATTACAAGCACTTGCATTTACCGTATTAGCCGATGCACCGTTGAGCACCTACGCTGAAGCCAAACGCCCTCAGCTATTATCTGTGTTAGCTAAAAGTGCCGGCTATGTGGGCATGTGTGGCGGTCAAGCCATCGATTTGGCCAGTACTGGCGAAAGTATTTCTCTTGATGAATTAAAACGGCTGCACAAGTTGAAAACCGGGGCTTTACTGCGCGCCTGTGTTGAAATGGTGGCTATAGTAAGTGAAGATTTATTGCCAGAGGCAAAAGTTGATTTGATGGCTTACGCTGCAGATATCGGGTTGGCGTTTCAAGTTCAAGATGACATCTTGGATGTGGTTGGCAGCAGCGAAAAATTAGGGAAACCCGCAGGGTCTGACGAAGCGTTAGGGAAAAATACATTTCCGGCCAAACTTGGTATGGAAGGCGCCAAGCGTGAATTAGAAATGCTTCATGATAATGCACTTCAAGCATTGGCGCGTTTGCCCTACAATACAGACAGTTTAATTGCGTTTAGCGAGCTTTTGGTAAAACGCGACCATTAGCCACGCGCCATGTTGAAAAAGATAATAAGTACATGAGTTTAGATCTCCAACATTACCCAACGCTTGCGCTTGCGCAAACACCTGATAAGTTGAGGCAGCTGCCTCAAGACAAATTACGCGAGCTCGCCGATGAATTACGTGAGTACTTACTTAATAGCGTAAGTCAAACCAGCGGGCACTTTGCCTCAGGTTTAGGCACAGTAGAGCTTACTGTCGCACTGCACTATGTATACAACACCCCCTTTGACCGTTTGTTGTGGGACGTGGGCCATCAAGCCTATCCACACAAAATTTTGACCGGCCGTGCTGAGCGCATGAGTACCATTCGCCAGAAAAACGGTTTACATCCGTTTCCGTGGCCGCCGGAAAGTGAATACGACACCTTTGCTGTTGGCCACTCGTCTACATCGATTAGCGCTGCGCTCGGCATGGCGGTAGCGGCAGAAAAGGAAGGTAAAGACAGAAAAGTGGTATCGGTCATTGGCGATGGCGCGATGACAGCGGGTATGGCGTTTGAAGCACTTAACCATGCAGGCGATATCAAAAAAGATATGGTGGTGGTGCTCAACGACAACGAAATGTCTATCTCTGAGAACGTAGGTGCACTGAATAGCCACCTAGCGCGTTTGCTGACAGGAAACTTTTTCAACTCCATTCGCGATGGCGGTAAAAAACTGCTTAGTAACGTACCGCCTATTAAAGAGTTTGCCAGCCGTGCAGAAGAGCACCTTAAAGGCATGGTCGTGCCTGGTACTATCTTCGAAGAGCTGGGCTTTAACTATATAGGTCCTATTGACGGTCACGACGTCAATGCTGTTGTAGATACCCTTCGCAACATGCGTAACTTCGATGGCCCGCAGCTGTTACACGTGGTCACCAAAAAAGGTAAAGGCTACGCCGTTGCAGAAGAAGACCCGATAAAATTTCACGCAGTGCCAAAATTCAACCCAGCAGACAATGCACTGCCTAAGTCTAAGCCTTCTGCACCCACCTACTCGGCTATTTTTGGCCAGTGGCTGTGTGATATGGCAGCACAAGACCCTAAGCTTATGGCGGTGACGCCTGCTATGCGTGAAGGCTCAGGCATGGTTGAGTTTTCTCAGCGTTTTCCTGAACAATACTTCGATGTTGCCATTGCCGAACAGCATGCAGTGACCTTTGGCGCCGGTCTTGCCAAAGACGGTATGAATGCGGTTGTTGCGATTTATTCATCGTTCCTTCAGCGCGCTTACGATCAGCTTATCCACGATGTGGCAATTCAAGACTTACCGGTATTATTTGCCATAGACAGAGCCGGCATAGTTGGCGCCGATGGCCCTACTCACCAAGGCGCGTTTGATATTGCTTTCCTTCGCTGTATTCCAAACATGGTCGTGATGGCACCTTCAGACGAAAACGAATGTCGTCAAATGCTCTACACTGGTCACAAGCTTCAAAAGCCAGCGGCGGTACGGTACCCTCGCGGGGCAGGCATGGGGGTTACGCCAGATGAAGCCATGACAGCGCTTGAGATTGGTAAATCACGTACCTGTCGAGAAACCGCGAAAGATAAATCTGAAAGCGTTGCTATTTTGAACTTCGGCTGTTTATTGCCCTATGCACTTGAAGCAGCAGTGGCTATTGACGCTACGGTTATCGACATGCGCTTTATCAAGCCATTGGATGGCGACGCTGTTTTAAAAGCAGCCAACGAACACAGCGCACTTATAACCTTAGAAGACGGCTGTATTATGGGCGGTGCTGGCAGCGCTGTACTAGAGCATTTACAGCAAAACGGTGTATTAAAAGCTGTGAAAATGCTTGGCTTACCGGACAGCTTTATCCTGCAAGGTACACAACAGGAAATGTACAAAGAGCACGGCTTAGATGCTGAAGGTATTATTGCTGCGGCAAAATCGCTAATAGGATAACAGCGTTAGAGCCACATCAATTAAACACGAAAAAGCCCGCAAACATGCGGGCTTTTTGTGAGAAATTCTCGGATATATCTTCTTTGCTTACTACACGTCTTAGGCGCTAAACCTTAAGCTTTATGTTAACGCATTAAAACAAGGCTAAAGCTGCTGGCCAGAACACCATTAGCAAATGTAGGCAACCGCATGCCATGGCGCCAGCCAGTAAATCGTCTAGCATTATGCCTGTACCACCGTGTAAGCGCTTATCAATAACGCCTATCGGCCAAGGCTTTAAAATATCGAAAAGCCTAAATAGAATAAAACCAACCAGCAAGGATGATGCGGTAATTGGTACAAATAGAAACGTGACGAACATGCCCGCTATTTCATCCCACACGATAGAGCCATGGTCGTGGACCTGCATATCGTCAGCCGTCTTACCGCAAAGGTAAATGCCCACAACTGAGAATATTAGCGTAAGCGCGATAAATGAAACAATGGATACTTGGCTACAGGCGATAAGCAAAGGCAATGCAGCTAGAGAGCCAAACGTCCCAGGCATAAAAGGAATTAGCCCGCTACCAAAGCCCAACGCTAGAAAATGGACCGGATTTTTCATACTCACTCTAGCGCGAAATTCAGCCTGCATGTAAATTCCTTTGTCTCACGTCTAATTAATCGATTGTACTTAAAAGCTATGCTCGTAACCCGCCGCAGCGACAGGCGTATACTTCTCATTATTTTTAAGTAATGAGAGTTTGCCGTTGTGACCGGTTAATTGCCCGATACACGTTGCTTTTACGTTTGTACTTGCCAAAGACGTTTCCAGGCTGCCGTGTTGCTCTTCGCTTACCGTAAAAATCAACTCGTAATCATCTCCAGCAGATAGCGCATATTCGATAGCCTGTTCAGGCGACACGGCGCTAGTTAACGCCCGAGAAAGTGGCAAGCGCTCTACGTGAACATTTGCGCCACAATTAGACGCTTTTAAAATATGACCTAAATCTGATATCAAGCCATCAGATATATCGATACATGATGTGGCAATACGACGAATAGCTGTACCCACTGCAACTCGGGGAGTTGGAAAGTAATGACGATTAATTAACACCTCTTTTGCTTCGCCTGAGACACTTAGCTTATTTTGTAGAATATCTAAGCCAGCACCAGCGTCGCCTAACGTACCGGTAACATAAAGCCAGTCACCCGGCTTTGCACCGCTTCGCGTCAGCTCTGAACCCGGTGGTATAAAGCCTTGCGCGGTAATCGTCATTGCCATAGGGCCTTTTACCGTATCACCGCCGATTAACTGCACCGAATAATACTGGGTAAGCTCATAAAGGCCCGCAACAAAATCATCAAGCCAAGCTTCATCTACTTCTGGAAGCGACAGTGACAGGCTTATCCATGCGGGCTCCGCCCCCATTGCAGCCAAATCACTTAAGTTAACCGCTACTGTTTTGTATGCCACAGATTTCGCTGGCGCATCTTTTAAAAAATGCACGCCTGCAACAAGGGTATCAGTAGTAACGGCGAGTTGTTGGTTTTCAGGAACCGTTGTTACAGCACAGTCATCACCAATACCTATAACAACGTCTTTGCGTTTGTGGCCGCAGTTTGAAAAATAGCGGCCGATAAGATCAAATTCTTTCACAGTAATTTTTAAACCCTTTCAGCGGCAATCCATGCCGCCATGGTAAGGTTAGTCGCGCTCATCTTTGCGCAACGTGCGCACTGCTTTATCCAGTGCACCATTAATGAACTTATGGCTCTCTTCGGCACCGAATGCCTTAGCGAGCTCAATCGCTTCATTAATAATTACGCGATAAGGTACATCAATGCGCTCAGTCAGTTCCAGCGTCGCAATGCGCAAGATCGCTTTTTCTATCGCGTCTAGCTCTTCAGGCAGACGGCCAAGATAAGGTTTGATCGTCGCATCAAGCTTACTTGCGTTATGCGCAACACCGCGCAGCAAGGCTTGAAAATACGCCATGTCTACCTTTTGCATGTCGTTACTGGTGGCTAGCGCCAGTTCAACCTGCTGTATATCGTTGTGACTCATTTGCCATGAATACACGCCTTGCAAGGCGAGTTCACGGGCTTTACGACGAGCTGAAACTTTCACTTAATGTTTACCTTAAAGCTTTTCAACAGCATCGATAACGTTTACCATTTCAAGCGCGCCCAGTGCAGCTTCTGCACCTTTATTGCCCGCTTTAGTACCTGAACGCTCGATTGCTTGTTCAATTGAATCTGTTGTGATTACGCCAAATGAAACCGGAATACCGTATTCAAGTGATACTTGCGCAAGACCTTTATTGCTCTCACCTGCTACGAAATCAAAGTGTGGCGTGCCACCACGAATAACCGCACCTAGTGCGATAATGGCGTCAAATGACTTTTTCTCGGCTAATTTTTTAGCCACTACAGGTAACTCGTAAGCACCAGGAACGCGTACTAACGTGATATCGTCATCACTTACTTCACCGTGACGCTCTAGGGTGTCTAATGCACCTTCTAGTAAGCTTTCTACTACAAAGCTATTAAAGCGTGATACTACGATAGCAAACTTCTTACCGGTTGCTCTGATATTACCTTCAACTACCTGCATGGTTTCATTCCTCGAGAAAAAACGGCGCGAAGTATACCACAACTGCGCCCAAACTAAATCGATTGTTTCTTTAACTTCAACTATTCGTAAACGGCCACTTTATGCTTAGCCAAATGTGGGGAGGGAATGCTGGTCGCAAACCCTCCACCGCATGGATGCGGTGGCGGAGCGTACAGGGGTGTATTCACCGCGTGTTTGCGACGAGCATTCCCTCTCCACTTTCGCTGTGCTCTACACCCAAGCACTAGTCGTGCACGTACTCGACCACTTCTAGGCCGTAACCTGAAAGCGCATGATATTTAATTGGCTTGCTAAGAAGACGCATTTTGTGAACGCCCATAGATGCAAGAATTTGGCTACCCACACCAATTGTGCGCGACGATCCCTGCCAATCAGCGCCAGCAGGTTGTTCGCCTCTATCTTCGGCTGCAAAGCGGCGTACCTGGCTTTCGATGTGCTCTTCTTTACCTAATAGCACTAACACTCCACCTTCTTCTGAGATTTTGCGCATGCCGTCTGCTAATGTCATCGAGCGATGAATACCGCGGGTAGAGCCGAGAAGATCACTAAACGTATTGTGAAGGTGTACACGCACAAGCGTCGCTTCATCTTCTTTTATCTCACCTTTCTTAAGGGCAAAGTGAAGCTGGTTATCAATACTGTCTTTAAAGGTATGTAACTCAAAGTCACCATACTCGGTCGGCATGTTGCACTGCGCCACTTTTTGAATCGTCGTTTCGTTTAGGTTACGGTATTCAATTAGATCGGCAATAGTACCAATTTTAAGGTTGTGTTTAGCTGCAAACTTTTCCAACTCTGGGCGACGGGCCATAGTGCCGTCTTCATTAAGAATTTCTACAATAACGCCCGCCGGTTCTAAACCCGCTAAACGGGGTAAATCAACGCCAGCTTCGGTATGACCCGCACGGTTTAATACACCGCCATCTTTAGCAATAAGTGGAAAAATATGACCCGGCTGTACGATGTCTGTGGCTTTCGCCTCTTTCGCTACCGCAGCTTTAATTGTCGTGGCGCGGTCTGCCGCTGAAATGCCCGTGGTTACACCCGTTGCCGCCTCGATAGAAACAGTAAAGTTCGTAGAGAACTGGGCTTCGTTTTTATCTACCATTAACGGAAGATTTAGCGCACGACAACGCTCTTGCGTCATAGGCAAACATACCAAGCCCCGTGCGTGAGTAACCATAAAGTTTATGGCTTCCGGCGTCACATGCTCTGCCGCCATAATGAGGTCACCTTCATTCTCTCGGTCCTCATCATCCATTAAGATAACCATTTTAGCTTGGCGGATATCTTCAATTATTTCTTGTGTAGTGTTAAATGCCATGTTGTGTGCTTCTTGTAGGGTTATTTTCTTAAAAATCCGTTCTCGGCAAGAAATGCCATATCGATGCCTTTGCTCTGTGGCTCAGCTGCTTTATCGCCCAGCATTAATCGCTCTAAGTAGCGCGCAATAACATCAACTTCTAAATTAACTGCAGTACCTACTTTATAGCTTCCCATTATCGTTTCTTGTAACGTATGGGGAATGATCCAAAGCATGAACTCAGCGCCATTCACCTCGTTAACGGTCAGACTGATACCATCAACCGTAATACTGCCTTTATGAGCAATATATTTGGCAATCGCTTCGGGCGCTTTAACCCAGAATTCTACATAATCTGAATGTTTAATGATTTGCGTAACTTCACCAACGCCGTCCACGTGACCAGACACAATGTGACCGCCAAAGCGATCGGTTGGGCGCATGGCTTTTTCTAAATTAACCGTTGAGCCTGCGCTGTAATGTGCAAAGCCAGTTAATTTAATCGTCTCTGCCGACACATCTGCACAGTAATAATCAGCCCCCATATCAGTGACTGTTAAGCAAACACCGTTGGTAGCGATACTGTCGCCTAGCGCTACATCAGACATATCAAGCGTAGGTGAAGACACCGTTAGACGAATATCATTGCCACGGTTATCGAGCTTTTTAATCGTGCCTAACGCTTGAATAATTCCAGTAAACATAAAGTTCCTCTTTAGTCGCGTTAGCGACAGGTGTTGCTAACGTCGGGCCGGAAGATAAGCTTAATATCGTTACCCACCTGACGATTTTCAATAAGTGAAAGTGAAATAGATTGATTTAAAGCGGTAAACGCTGGCAAATTGACCATACTTACCCCTTTATCACCTAATAGCTTAGGCGCTTGGTAACAAATAAGCTCGTCCACCAGCCCTTCTTGCAAGAGTGCACCGGCAAGGCCTGGCCCCGCTTCTACCCATACTTCGTTAAATTGCTTATCGCCTAATGCCAACATTAGTGCGTGTAAGTCAAGCTTACCGTCTTTTTCATCAAGCTGAAGGTAATGCTGGCTTGCCGTATCTGGGTGAGCCTGAGACGTAGCAGTAAAGGTCATATTGCCGTCATTAAAGAGCGCATAGTCTCGACTAAGCGTGCTTTTACTGTCTAGCACAACCCGAGCAGGCTGGCGAACATGTTCAAGGGGATAATCGTCAAACTGCGCCTCTTTCTCGCGTACTAAAAGGCTAGGATTGTCGGCCTTCACTGTACCCGACCCCGTTAACACCACACAGCTTTGTGCGCGATAGTGCTGTACATCTCGTCTGGCTTCTGGAGTGGTAATCCATTGGCTCACACCGTTTTGCAAGGCTATTTTTCCGTCAACACTTATGCCCAACTTTACGCGAACAAAGGGTTTACCGGTTAGCATACGCTTTATAAAACCGGGATTAAGCGCAGCGGCTTCTGCAGCCATTACCTCGCTCACCACTTCAATACCCGCTTCTTGCAACATACTTATACCGTTGCCGCATACGTTCGGGTTAGGGTCAGTCATAGCAATGACAACTCGCGCAACCTGCGCTTCAACAAGGGCTTTAGCGCAAGGCGGCGTACGCCCAAAATGACTGCAGGGCTCTAGGGTAACGTAAGCGGTTGCACCTTTGGCACCTTCAGAACGTGCATGAGCTGCTTGTCTAAGTGCGTGTACTTCGGCATGAGGTGTGCCCGCTTGGATGTGATAACCTTGGCCTAACAACTGACTGTCTTCGTCAACAATCACGCAGCCAACGCGGGGGTTGGGCGAGGTAGTAAAGCGCCCTTTTTTGGCAAGTTGAATGGCCTTTGCCATCCAATAATAATCGTTTTTAACCGTATCGTGGTTCACTTGGATTCCTGTTGTAGCCCTAAGTGTTTAAGGTTTATCGAACCTAATCCCCTAGTCGTGCAATCTCTTCTCCAAATTCACGAATGTCTTCGAAGGAACGATAAACTGAAGCGAACCGAACATAGGCGACTTTGTCGAGTTCTTTGAGGGCTTTCATTATTAGGTTGCCAAGTAGTTCGCTGCTTACTTCTCGTTCACCGGTTGCGCGCAACTGTGATTTAAGCGAAAGGATACATTGTTCTACTTTTTCGGTACTAACAGGGCGCTTTTCAAGCGCGCGCTGTAGCCCAGCACGAAGTTTATCTTCGTTGAATGGTTCACGCGAGCCATCGCGTTTAATAACGCGGGGCATCACAAGCTCTGCACTTTCAAATGTAGTAAAGCGCTCGTGACACACCATACATTCGCGTCGTCTTCGCACCTGTTGCCCTTCTGCAACTAAACGAGAATCAATGACTTTTGTTTCTTGTTCGGAACAAAACGGGCAAAACATGAATAATCCTTACATATTGCGTACTTAGGCCTTTCAAACTCAACCTAGACTAGTTAGTCCAGCATTAGTACCAAAGTACGCAATAAAACACAAACCTATTTAATTACTTATAAACAGGGAATTGTGCGCAAAGGGCAACCACTTCGCTTTGAACGCGCTTAATAACAGACTCATCGCCCATGTTATCAAGGATGTCGCAAATCCACGTAGCAACTTGCTTAGCTTGTTCTTCTTTAAAACCACGACGCGTAATCGCTGGGCTACCAATGCGAAGACCGCTTGTTACAAACGGTGAGCGCGGGTCGTTTGGTACCGAGTTCTTGTTTACCGTGATATTTGCTGCACCTAGTGCGGCGTCAGCATCTTTACCCGTAATATCTTTGTCGATTAGGTCTAAAAGGAACAGGTGGTTGTCAGTACCGCCAGATACGATATTGTAGCCACGTTCTTGCATGACAGACACCATCGCTTTTGCGTTTGCAACCACTTGCTGCTGATACGCTTTAAACTCTGGCTGCAGTGCTTCTTTGAACGCTACCGCTTTAGCCGCAATAACATGACAAAGTGGGCCACCTTGGTTGCCTGGGAATACCGAACTGTTAAGCTTTTTGTAAATCGCTTCGTCGCCACATGAAGAAAGGATTAGACCACTACGAGGGCCCGCAAGCGTTTTGTGTGTGGTGGTCGTTACCACGTGTGCGTGTGGAAGTGGGTTTGGATAAACACCAGCGGCAACAAGACCGGCAACGTGCGCCATATCTACAAGCAAATATGCACCAACGCTATCTGCGATTTCGCGGAATTTCGCCCAATCAACAATGCCTGAATACGCAGAGAAACCACCGATAATCATTTTCGGCTTGTGCTCTTTCGCTAGAGCTTCAACCTGTGCGTAATCAATTTCGCCCGTTTCTTTATCTAAACCGTACTGTACCGCGTTGTACGTTTTACCAGAGAAGTTTACGTGTGAACCGTGAGTAAGGTGTCCACCTTCAGAAAGGCTCATACCTAGTACGGTGTCGCCCGCATCAAGTAGCGCCATAAATACGGCCGAGTTTGCTTGAGAACCCGCGTGCGGCTGAACGTTTGCGTAATCTGCACCAAATAGTTCTTTTGCACGGTCGATAGCAAGTTGCTCAACAACGTCTACGTGCTCACAGCCACCGTAGTAGCGCTTTCCTGGGTAGCCTTCAGCGTATTTATTAGTAAGCTGTGAACCCTGTGCTTCCATAACACGTGGGCTACAGTAGTTCTCAGAGGCAATTAGCTCAATGTGATGTTCTTGACGCTCAACCTCGTTGGCCATTGCATTGGCTAATTCAGGATCGAAGTCAGCTATATTCATTTCGCGAGAAAACATGGGGGCTCCTTAACTGCGGTTTTTATATGGCATTACGCACTGATTGCTCAAATTCGAGCCATATTCTAGTCATTTTCGGGTGCTTGTATACCGCTTTATGACCAAATTAATATAAATGGCGCAGGTTTAACGAAATACCTGCGCCAGTGGGAGATCAGACCTGTTTTTCAAGGGCTTTAACCCGGTCAAATAAACTGCCAATTTTAGCAAGGCGAACCGTATTCTTACGCCAATCACGATTTGTTTGTGCTGGCTGTCCCGAAGAATAAACACCGGGCTCTTTGATATCCTGAACAATCATGGTGTAGCCTGTTACCTGAACATTGTCACAAATACTGATGTGGCCGTTAATTCCTACACCACCACCAATGATGACGTGTTTGCCAATATGACAACTCCCAGCAATGCCTGTCGCGCCACAAATACACGAATGGTCGCCAATGATACAGTTATGACCAATTTGCACTTGGTTATCAATAATAACGTTGGTGCCTAAGATCGTATCTTCCATTGCGCCGCGGTCAATACTGCTGCTTGCGCCGATTTGGCTGTCGTCGCCAATGCGAACCGACCCGGTTTGAGGAATCGGGATCCACACGCCTTTATCGTTGGCATAACCAAAACCTGCAGCACCAATAACTGTTTGACTGTGAATAGTGACACGCTTTCCAATAACTACATCGTGATAAATAGTCACGTTAGGATTGATGGTACATCCTTCTCCAATATGCGTTCCCTTTCGGATAACCGTATTCGCACCGACCGTCACTCTGTCGCCTAATACAACGTTTTCTTCAATAATAACGTTATGTCCAAGGGAGACATCACTACCAATGCGGGCAGAGGGCGCAACCACTGCTGTTTCAGCAATCCCCGACGCCACAGCAGGTGTGGTATCGAATAATTGAGCTATGAGTGCAAAAGCCGCGTGAGGATTAGCCACAATAAGTGCGGCTACGGGGCTATCGCCTTTAAGACTCTCGTGCAAAATTACCGCGCCAGCCTTGGTGTCTTTCAACTGAGGCTTATATTTGGGGTTGGTAAGAAATGAAATTTGATGCGATGCTGCGCCTGATAGCGTACCTACTGCAGATATGATGATACTTCCGTCACCCTGCACTTCCCCACCAACGTGTTTCGCTAACTCGTCCAAACTGTATGTGCGTTTATTCATAGCGGTCATTTTAATTACCTGTTCGGATATATGAATAGTGTTTGAGTGTTAATACTCATTTTTATGGACGCTAAGTTTACATTAAATTGCCCTTTCAACCGACGCATAAATCATTCTTTTTGACATAAGCGCTTAAAATATCGCCAAGCACTAATTCAGCTAGCGTAAGTGACTGGCACAAACTACCCTGTTACGAGTAGAATATGGCCCCAGTTAGGACGTGTTGAACTTTAATGAATGCTTAGATGCGGTAAAGTTCAACACGCCTTAAACACATTTTATTTTTCACCGCTTATTCAGCGAGGATAGAGCATGGCTCAATACGTTTACAGTATGCATCGTGTGGGGAAAATCGTCCCACCTAACAGACACATTCTTAAAGATATTTCACTTAGCTTTTTCCCTGGTGCCAAAATTGGTGTGCTAGGTCTTAACGGCGCGGGTAAATCAACGCTACTTCGCATTATGGCCGGCGTTGACACTGAAATTGAAGGTGAAGCGCGACCTCAGCCTGGGCTAAAAGTGGGCTACCTTCCTCAAGAGCCTCAGCTTGATGAAAGTAAGGATGTGCGCGGCAACATCGAAGAAGCGGTAGCCGATGTGAAACACGCATTGACTCGTCTTGATGAAGTATACGCAGCTTATGCCGAAGCAGACGCCGACTTCGACGCCTTAGCAAAAGAACAAGGCGAGCTGGAAGCCGTTATTCAAGCGAAAGACGGTCACAACCTAGAAAACGCATTAGAGCGTGCCGCTGATGCCCTTCGCCTTCCAGCTTGGGATGCTGATGTAAGCAAACTATCGGGTGGTGAACGCCGCCGTGTCGCGCTTTGTCGATTGCTGCTAGAAAAGCCGGAAATGTTGCTTCTTGACGAACCGACTAACCACTTAGATGCCGAATCAGTAGCGTGGCTAGAGCGCTTCCTTCACGACTATGAAGGTACCGTGGTAGCCATTACCCACGATAGATACTTCCTTGATAATGTGGCAGGTTGGATCTTAGAACTTGACCGTGGTGAAGGCATTCCATGGGAAGGCAACTATTCTTCATGGTTGGAACAAAAAGAAAACCGACTAGAGCAAGAAGAGCGCACCGAAACCGCCCGCATGAAAAGCATGAAACAGGAACTTGAATGGGTACGCTCGAATCCGAAAGGTCGTCATGCTAAAAGTAAGGCACGTATGGCCCGCTTTGAAGAGCTATCTACCAGCGATTACCAAAAGCGTAACGAAACCAATGAGCTATTCATTCCACCGGGTGAGCGTTTAGGTGACAAGGTTATTGAAGTAAGCAACCTTAAAAAGTCCTATGGCGATCGCGTACTTATCGATGACTTGACGTTCAAAGTACCAAAAGGGGCGATTGTAGGTATCGTTGGTCCTAACGGTGCGGGTAAATCTACCCTATTTAGAATGCTTACCGGCGCCGAGCAACCTGATTCAGGTACTATCGATTTAGGCGATACGGTGCAAATTGCTGCGGTAGAGCAGTTCCGTGACCACATGAATGAAGATAACACCGTATGGAAAGAAATTTCTGACGAGCAAGACATCATTCGCATTGGTAACTTTGAAATAAACAGCCGCGCCTACTGCAGCCGTTTTAATTTTAAAGGCACCGACCAGCAAAAGTTTATTAAAGACTTGTCAGGTGGTGAGCGCAACCGTGTACACCTTGCGAAACTGCTTAAAGCTGGCGGCAACGTGTTGCTGCTAGATGAACCAACTAACGACCTAGACGTTGAGACACTTCGCGCGCTGGAAAACGCGTTATTAGAGTTTCCGGGCTGCGCTATGGTTATCTCGCACGACCGTTGGTTCCTTGACCGTGTGGCGACACACATAATGGATTATCGCGACGAAGGTAACATTAACTTCTTCGAAGGTAATTATTCAGACTACGAGAGCTGGTTAAAGCAAGAGTTTGGACAGGATGTGGTTGAGCCTCACCGTTTGAAATACAAGCGTATGGCTAAGTAATAAGAAACACAAAGATAATAAAAAATAGGATTACCCTATTTTGACCCACAATAAAAAGGGCTCTCATCTACGATGAGGGCCCTTTTTATTTGTCGGCTTTTGATTGCGAACGACAGCAATTTAGCCAATACTGACAACGTAGATGCAAACTAGGTACTTAAAAATGACGGATAAGCGCCAATTCCAAAGGGTTACCTTAAACGTAAGGGGCACCCTTGCCCATAACGACATGGTTATCGACGTGGTAGTCAGTGACGTGTCGCTGCAAGGAATAAAACTGTTTGCCAGCGAAACAGCGCTCACCCACCTGCCCTTTGACAGCCACGAGCCCTACACAGCTATGTTTCAAGCAAATGAAGATAGCCCTGTCATTACGCTTCATATTTCTCAGCTTTACCGCCATGCCGATAGCAGAAAAGAAGGGGTGTCGTTAGGTTGTAAGGTTGAAAGCATGGACCTAGAAAGCGTTAGCGCGCTTCGCCGCTTAATTACCTTAAATAGTGAAGACGCAAGTATTGAAGAAAAAGACCTTAATGCACTGGTTGATGCTGTTTACCGCGCATCCCACTAACACGTTCACGTAATATCGTGTTAGCAGGACGAAGAGTGCTGGAATAGGCTCTAGGCCAAGCCCTCTATTCTAGCGCATCTAAGGCTTCTGATAGACGGGCTACAGGCACAACTTTCATACCATTTATGGCTTGCTTAGGAGCATTCGCTTTAGGCACAACAGCGCGTTTAAAGCCGTGTTTCGCGGCTTCAATAATGCGCTCTGTCCCGTTTGGAACAGGGCGAATTTCACCGGCTAAGCCCACCTCACCAAATACAATTAAATCGCGCGGTAAAGAGCGGTTTCGAAAGCTAGAAATCATGGCCAGAAGCAGCGCAAGGTCAGCGCTGGTCTCGGAAACGCGCACGCCCCCTACTACATTGACAAATACATCCTGGTCATTCATTTGCACATTGCCATGGCGATGAAGCACCGCCAGCAGCATGGATAATCGGTTTTGATCAAGGCCAACTGCAATTCGCCTAGGGTTAGACATTTGTGAGTAATCCACCAAGGCTTGTATTTCCACCAGCAATGGGCGCGTACCTTCCCAAATTACCATGACACTAGAACCCGGCGTATCGTTATCGCCACGGCTTAGAAAGATTGCAGACGGGTTACTCACTTCTTTAAGGCCTTTTTCCGTCATGGCAAATACCCCAAGCTCGTTGACTGCACCAAAGCGGTTTTTGTGGCTTCGCAACGTACGGTAGCGGCCGTCACTCTCCCCTTCCAACATCATTGAGCTGTCGATACAGTGTTCGAGTACTTTAGGGCCCGCGAGGTTGCCGTCTTTGGTTACGTGACCAACGATAAACATGGCAATATGGTTTTGCTTGGCAAAGCGGGTTAAATAAGCCGCACTCTCTCTAACTTGAGATACACTACCAGGCGCCGACTGAACATCAGAAACATGCATAACCTGAATGGAGTCGATAACCATAATTTTAGGCTTTTGGGTAAGCGCTAAATCGCAAATGGTTTCAACGTTTGTTTCTGCCAGCATCATCAACTTATCGTCAGGAAGGCTTAACCGCTTCGCCCGCATGGCCACTTGTTGCAACGATTCTTCCCCTGTTACATAGAGGGCGCTTTCGCTTTTCGCCATTTGACACATTACTTGCAAAAGCAACGTACTTTTACCTGCGCCTGGTGAGCCGCCTATCAACATGGCAGCGCCGGGGACAATACCGCCACCCAACACCCTATCGAGTTCTTTAAAAGTGGACGAAAAACGAGGAAGAGATTCAAGATCAATGGCGTTCAACGTTTCAATTTTAGCCGCCGTTTGTCCAGCATAGCCCGACGTAGTTTGACGCGTAGCGCTTTTTGCACTTGCTACAACAAACTCGCTTATGGTATTCCACGCTTTACATTCTGAACACTGCCCTTGCCAGCGAGGAAACTCTGCCCCACAGTCAGAACATACATAAGCAGTTTTACGTTTTGCCATATTCCAGTTTTATCCAAAGTCCAAAAAGAGTATTCTAACACTTAAAAAGAGTGAGTTAAGCACAATCCAACGTTCAGTTTTTGCGCACAATAGATCCAACAAAAGTATAAGGGTTCAGCGCATTAATGAGTTTTGCTGATTTGCCGATAACAACTAAAATAATGATACTTAACAACAAAGTTGCGCATTCATGAGTCAAGATTTAAAGCAGTACGCTGATATTATTGAACAGCTAAAGCCTATGGTGAACGAACCCGAGTTCAACCAGGTGTTGCTTCAAACTGCTGCAGACGTCCCTAAGGAAAAACGCTTTCTAATAAAAATGGAAGTAAAGCGTCTAGCCAAACCCTGTATGCGTACTATCGATTTGCGCGGTCATGTAGACGGTAAATGCAAAAAATATGTCCATGAAGGGCGAAGTCATTATATGGACGACTTAGCGGTTGATAAATTTGAAGAGCAGATACGCGTGTTTGGCCGCTACACTTATGGCGTGTATGAGGCGGTACAAAATACGGAAAACAATTTCCGCTTAATGCGCGAAAAAGAACTTGCTCAAGAGCGGGCACACAAAGAAAATCCTACGGCCAAGAAGCGCTCTGCCGTGTTAGAGCAATTCAAAGTGCCAACGGTGAACCTTCTCGATTATCGACAGCGCAATACAGAGCGAATGAATTTCGCAGTGGCCGTAGAAGTTTTTAATAACACCGGCCAAGCAATGCGCGGGCTGAGTGTTGATATTTCCCTCGAAGGTTTACAGATAAAACTCGCAAAAGACGCTTTTTTTAAAACCGGGGAAACCCTTTTTATCTTTTTTAGGGGTCTTGAAAACGAATTTGCCATGGATAAAAAAAATGGCATAGCGTACAAACTCGTTAAAATAATAACGAAAAACGATGTGAACTATCTTGCGCTACAGCGGGATAAAGATTGCCCCAGCCCAGCATTTGACAAGTTTTTAGAAAGCTTTATACACGGCAACAAACGTCGTTATAAAGTGAACATGAGCAATACAATAGAAGCGATAACCAGCAAAACCTGCGAACAATACTTCTCACCAAGAAGCCCAACGCTTCCTGTCTATATCGATGTTATTAACAAAACATTAGTACCCCGCTTTGCGATGGTAAACGAGGTAAATAGAGAAACAGTACAGTATTGGCAAGACGAAGAAGAAAACTGTCGGCTAAACTTTTTGCTAACACAAGAGCGACTTATGCGGCTTTTAAATAAGTCTGATGAAGTGCGCGAAATTTTTGTATTCAGCTTCACCCACCTACACAGTGATAAAGTATACTTTTACTCGGCGTCTTTCGAGGAGTTGTTGCAAAAAGACATTCTGCTTAAGGTCTTCTTAGGCTTTGGCTCAAAAAAGGCCAGTTGGAGAGTGTTCAAAATCACGCTTACCGACATGGTGCCGGAGCAAGCTCATATTCCCCTTTCCATACCTGACTCTGTGGGTAGCAAAGTCAAAAAGCTTAATACACCGCCATCGGCGCGACTCATGTCTAAGCTTAAAAACCTCAGGTATTTAGCTCACGTTACCGATGTGACGTCGGTAACCGGTCAAGAAACCTATAACGAGTTTACCTTCAATCGCGAAAACCTTTCTCATTTGCGAGTCTTTGGGCACCCTCGAAACCGAGCGCCCTCTAATATTCATTTAGTACGTTTTAAATATGAAGAACAACGTATTGAAAGCCGCTATCAGCTAAGAACGCAAATCGAAGCTCGCTTCAATAATGAGGATGCGGTTCACAAAGGCGTAAGTGAAGATATTTCTGTACACGGTTTGGGTCTGCGCGTTGAATTAAATAAAGAGTATAAAGGAAGCCTGGAAGGCAGAATTGAAGTGGCTTTTCCCCGGCTGCAAGAAATTGCTAATGCATTTGATGTTATGCACCTTCAATATGAAATTATCTACCATAACGTTGAGAAAAACATCTTACACCTGAAGACCATGCCAGGTGAGGAAGGAAAGAGCGCCCGCGCCTTCTTTGAAGAGCTAATCAAAAAGAATAAAGCTAACTTAAAAGTTGATAATGACGAAGAAGAAGTACCCGGTATCGGCCAGGCACTGCGCTGTATCAACGCTAGAAACGCGACCTCTTTGTCTTTTTTGATGAGCAAAGAAGGGGTTCGCTATACGCCTCAAGCGTGTATCGTTGGCAAGCAAGACGAGAGGATCACCACCCTCACCACGCAATATGCTGAGCAAGGCAAAGTTAATCTAGAGTTCCTCTTCAGAGACAGAAAACAGGATTCGCCTTTCGTTCAAAGCGGCATTAAAGCCGTAAAGCTTGAAAATATGCCGCTGCGCCAAGAGCTCTTTATTTCCTTTGATGCATCGCAAAAAGAACCGCGTATGGCAATTATCCCTCGTTACTCAGATAAATTTGAAAGTAATGAGCAGCGAAGAGCTTTTATTCGAGAAGCGATGGTTCGAGGCCAGTTTATAGCTATTCATGTGATGCTGACGACCACGGGTAAACCTGATATGAGCATGCTGCAAACTGAAATCAACTACGTGACTATGTATGCCATGCACAGAGCGCGAGAGCTTGAGAAAAAGATGTGGAGTATTGCCGCATGTTCACACCTTGTCGATGTGACTGACGAAGTGCTAATTCGTTATGGCTTCACCATGGAAGACATCACCGCTAATAAAACGTTAAAAAGCGCCGTAGCGCAGAACGTTGTATCAAGAATGGCTTAAACACACCACCTATGCGCTACCCGTTTAGCGCATAGCACTTTTTCACGAACAAGCGTGCTAACTTCTTAAAAACAGCTAGCACAACCTCCCGCCTTCCTATTTATCAAGAAAATAAAGCATGCTGTGCAAACTGCCAATACGAATTGCGACATCGGCTTTTTCATTAACCAAAGGCTTGCCGTGACAAGCGACACCCAGGGCCGATTCAGCCATCATCACCAAATCGTTTGCCCCGTCTCCCATTGCCACGGTCTGACTCGTTGGAATTTGCCACTTTTCGGCAAGCTGCTTAACCGTGCGCGCCTTAACATCGGCGTTCACTATTTCTCCTTCAACTTTACCGGTAAGTAGGTTTTCGCTAACCGCTAATGTATTTGATATAGCAAAGTCTAATCCTAATCTTGCTTTTAAATGATCGGCAAAAAAGGTAAAACCACCCGAGGCAATAGCCAATTT
The DNA here is from genome assembly GCF_054968525.1 of Alteromonas sp. G5_S2_22_S1. Taxonomy (NCBI): domain Bacteria; kingdom Pseudomonadati; phylum Pseudomonadota; class Gammaproteobacteria; order Alteromonadales; family Alteromonadaceae; genus Alteromonas; species Alteromonas sp. G5_S2_22_S1. The sequence continues at coordinate 41,632 of NZ_JBQKUJ010000020.1, forward strand.
CCAATTGTGCTGTTTAAGGTAAGCGAGCAAGCTTTGTATACCCGGCATGATTGGGAGGCTATCGCGAATTTTTTTGAGGTGTGCTACGGGCACGCCTTCCAAACACGCTACGCGGTGAGTCAAACTGTCGTTAAAGGCTATTTCACCGCGCATGGCCTTGGCGGTAACTTCTGCAACTTGCTCACCCACGCCCGCCAATTTTGCAATTTCGTCAATACACTCTATGGCAATAACGGTACTGTCCATATCCATCACTAACAGACCTGGCTGAGACAGTGACGGACGAGAAGCCTGTAAACCGATATCAAGGTTGAAGGCAGATGACACATCACCAAGTAGCGGGTTTATATTTTCAAGCTGTGCGCTATTAAGCGTGCCACGAACCTCAATAACATCATCGCCAAGACATTGGTGTAGATGGTGAAAAGCCGCCCCTGTCGGTGAAAACACATCCTTTATTTTATTGAGCACACCGTCCAAAAGGTAAGGGGTAATGGCTTGACCTGTTACCGTAAGCGTGTGTGTATAGGCCTTGCTATTGTGTTCAGTATTAATGTGTTGTGATAGCTGGGCAGCACTATGCTGTTCGTCATTGTTAATATTTGGGAAAAGCGTGTTTTTCATAGCGAAGAAGACACTGAGATAGTTGGCAAATGGTGGCCTAATGCTAACCAATTAGGCTAACTAATAAAATATCCTCTTTTAAATTATTTAGAATTAACCTACTGTTAGGCAAACCTAAAGAATTTATGGAAATACGAATTGGTAAACGTGCTTAACAAAGCCACTACACAAACAAAGAATGACTCTCATTCATTGTATACGGCTCTGAAAAGACTCTTTCACACATTAGTTGTCAGCACGGTATTTGCGTTAATCGTTGTATTGTTATTGTTGGTTCAGCAATACCAAAATGATTGGCTTACCGTTCAAACCCGTTCCACTGGCGAGAGCATTGCGCGCCAGTACGCCAAGCTTTTACAACCCGCCTTTTTTACTCAAGACCGCCCCATGCTAGGACAAAACCAAAAGGCTGAATCAGAAAGTGCACTAACACAAAGGCAGTATATTGAAAGCGTTGCGACTGTATTGAAAAACGAACCGCAGATCCTCGCCCTATCTGTATTTGATAAAGACGGCAGGTATATCGCACCATTACCCCAAATAGACAGTATTGTCGCGATAAGCCAATCGCAAAATGTTACGCCACTTACCTATGTCGAGGCGATTAATGATGACAAGGGTAATTTATTGGGGTACGTGAACATTCATATGAATACACAGGCCGTGTTAGAAAGCCCCCTTACACTTCGGTATCAGCTTGCGCTTATCGCGTGTATTTTAGTGTTTCTCGCTCTGATGCTTGGCATTTACCTAACCCGCGCGTTTTACAAATCTCGACCTTGGTTTATACACGTCATCGAGTCTAAAAAGAAACAGATGAAGCTCACTCAATAAGTGCTATTTAGCTCTCGCTAAACATGACTTTGCTCTATGCCAAATAGACGAAAATAGTTCGCTGTGGTAGTGGCTATTACTTCGCTAGATGCAACGCTGAAAGTCGAGCTAATCGCCTCTACCACATCATTTAGGTAGTAGGGTTCGTTAGGTTCGCCCTGCCGGCCGCACATGGGCATATCCGGCGAGTCAGTTTCAAGCAGAATGTTATCGAAGTGATGCTCTAATAAATAGCCTAAGGTTTCCCGTGTTTTTTTCGCGCGCTCATAGGTAATAGTGCCGCCTATTCCTAAATAAAAGCCTCGCTCTATATACCTTTTTGCTACTTCCACACTGCCCGAGAAGGCGTGGATCACCCCTTCTCCTTGATACCTTGCCTGCTTAAACGCCTCCAGTAACAGATGATGGCTTTTTCGATGATGCACAATTACGGGTAAAGTACAGCGCTCGGCAACGTTTAAATGGGCATTAAATACCTGCTGCTGCAGTTTAAGAGGCACCTTGATATGCCCATCGATACCGGTCTCACCAATGGCTTTTACTGACGGGTGGCGCATTGCTGCGGCATTTTCAAGTTCAGAAAGCTGACCTTTTACAAGTTGCTCTTGCGATAATGAAGCAATACCGTTTTTTAAGTCGCACTCGTTAGATGAAAGAAAGTAAGGATGAAGCCCAAGGGCAGTATCAATGGGAAGGAGATGTTGATACTCACTACTAAGCGCCTGTAGCGTTTGCCACGAATGAGGATTGATACTCGGCGCCATGAGGCGAGTGAGCCCCGCAGCTTTTGCCCTTTCTAAGGCTGTATTGAGGTCTTTTTTCGATGCGAGCAAATCAAGGTGGCAGTGGCTGTCTATCATGCGCAGGCGCCTCTGTATCGACTATTCAAGATGAAAACAGCGCTTATCGCTGAACCGCAGAACGCTTTCGGCTAGGGCATCAAGCGCTGTGTTGACCACCTGCCATCTTCGGCTTTGTTGTATTCGAAACGGTCGTGAAGTCTATCTTCCCCGCCTTGCCAAAACTCAATTTGATGGGGAACAATTCGAAAGCCTCCCCAAAAGTCAGGTACAGGTAGCGCTTTGTTAGCAAACTTGTCTTTCAACTGCTTAAACTGCGTGAGAAGTAGCGCTCTACTCCCAATGGGTTTACTTTGTTTAGATGCGTAAGCCGCGAGCTGACTGTCTTTCGGACGAGAGAAGAAATACGCTGCATTTTCAGAAACAGACAGTTTCTCTACACTGCCGCAAACACGCACCTGGCGCTCCATAAAAAACCATGGAAAGTGGCACGAGACTTTAGGGTTAACAGATAGCTCCTGCGCTTTTCGACTACCTAGATTGGTAAAAAACACAAAGCCTTTGTCGCTAACATCTTTTAATAAAACGATTCGCTGAGAAGGTTGGCCGGTGCTGTCTACCGTGGCAACAGTCATCGCTGTAGGGTCGGGAATACCCGCATCGATAGCGTCTTTTAACCATTGGTCAAACAAAGAAAAAGGGCTAGATGTGATATCTGACTCACTCAAACTACCTTTTGAGTATTGTCTACGCATATCTGAAATTGCCATACGACGCTCCTACAACGAAAATTAATTACCGTGTAACGCCTCTCGCTCCCTGCCTAGGGTGCCTAGCGGCGTTAATACGCTTATACCGAGCGGGTAAAAAGCTAGAAGTTACTGTCGTCGCCATAGCCAAGAGAACGCAGTGCCCGCTCATCGTCGGCCCAGCCTTGCTTAACCTTAACCCATAGTTCTAGGAAGACCTTGTTATCGAACAAGTTTTCCATATCTTTACGGGCTTGCTCGCCAATGGTTTTCAAGTGTTTACCACCCTTGCCAATTACCATTCGCTTTTGGGTTTCTCGCTCTACCAAAATAAGGCCATTAATACGGTAAACACCGTTATCAGCCATTTTGAACTGCTCAATTTCCACTGTGGTAGAGTAAGGCAATTCATCACCGGTGAAACGCATTAATTTTTCACGAATGATTTCAGCAGCCATAAAGCGGCTTGAGCGGTCGGTGATGTAGTCTTCTGGAAAGAAGAACTCACTTTTCGGCAATGATTCAGCAACGAGTTCTCTAATACCGTCTACCATTTTTCCCTGTTTGGCACTAATAGGAACAATGTGCTCAAACGGGTGCTTTTCACCTAACTTTTGCAGATGAACCATAAAGTTTTCTTTGTCTTCCACCTTATCCATTTTATTTACGATAAGGTAGCAAGGAAGGTTTGCTTGTTTAACTTTACTTAACACCATTTCATCTTCGGCGTTAAAACGATCACCTTCGACAACAAACAATACCAGGCCCACTTCTGCGAGAGAGCTCGACGCGGCGCGGTTCATGTAGCGATTTATCGCTCGCTTCTCGTCTTGGTGAAGCCCGGGCGTATCAACATAAATCGCTTGATAGTCGCCGTCGGTGTCGATACCTAAAATACGGTGACGTGTGGTCTGAGGCTTACGAGAGGTAATACTTACCTTTTGCCCCAGTAAGCGGTTAAGTAGTGTAGATTTTCCTACATTAGGGCGCCCTACAATGGCGACTAAACCACAGCGTGTTTGAATATCGGGCATTTCTGGCAAATTCGACTCATCATGCGTTGTCATCAAGCTTCTCCAATGTTAAACGAGCAGCTTCTTGTTCTGCCTTACGACGACTATTGCCAGACGCCACAACCGCGTCTGGTAGACTTTCTACTTTACAGCACACTTCAAATGTCTGTGCGTGATCTTTGCCTGAAATAGACAGCACCTCATAGGTTGGCAGCGCCTGTTTGCGCCCTTGTAAGAACTCTTGCAGGCGCGTCTTACTGTCTTTTGGGTGTGCATTAGGATCTAATTGATTAATGCGACTTTCCCATAGCCTGTCGATAACGCCTCGTACTTCGTCCATTCCTGAATCGAGGTAGATAGCACCTAAGATAGCTTCAACGGCGTCAGCCAAAATAGAACTTCTGCGGTGACCGCCACTTTTCAGTTCACCAGGACCTAAGTTGAGCAACTCGCCCACACTGGCTTCTTTGGCCAACTCTGCCAGCGTATCACCTTTAACCAAGGTCGAACGCATTCTGGTGAGCTTGCCTTCTGGCACAGTAGGAAAGCGCTTAAATAAAGTCTCGCCTATAATCATGCCCAAAATGGCATCACCTAAAAACTCTAAGCGCTCGTTGTGCTGCTTAGCGGCACTTCGGTGAGTAAGCGCTTGTTCTAACAACGCTTCATTGTTAAATGTGTAGCCTATCGCCTTGTATAAGCGAAGATATTTATCAATTCCCTGCATTAATGAATGCCACCTGCTCGCTCAAATCGAACACCTGTAGGTACCCATGTTGGAAGGAAGTCTGATGGGCTGCGCTCGAATTCAAATGAAACCCAAATCGCCACCGCTTTTCCTACCAGATTGGCATCAGGAACAAAGCCCCAAAAACGGCTATCGCGACTGTTGTCACGGTTATCGCCAAGTACGAAATACTGCCCATCTGGTACTATCCACTCATTGGCGCGTGTGCCGGGTTGGGTATAAAAATTAACCGGAGAAATTTCGCGAACTGGATGACGCAAGATATCGTGCTCCACCGTGCCTAAATCCTCGGTGTAACGCATAAGCTGCGCCATGTCTTGCACAAATTCGCCACGTTCTTGGAAGCTTAGTGGTACCGCCTTAAGTTTCGGGCAGTTATTGCCCGTCTCGCACTTAGGCTTTATATAAACCTGTTTATTTTGATAAACCACGGTGTCACCCGGTAGCCCTATAACGCGCTTGATATAGTCAATTGAAGGCTCTTCTGGGTATTTAAATACCACTACGTCACCGCGCTCTGGCACGCCAGTTTCAATAAGCTTACTTCTGAAGACCGGGTCTTTCACACCATAAGCAAACTTTTCCACCAAGATAAAGTCACCCACCAGTAGGGTTGGCATCATAGAGCCTGAAGGAATTTGAAACGGTTCGTACAAAAACGAACGCAACACTAATACAAACGCGATAACCGGGAAGATTTGTTGCGAAGTATCAACTAAATATGGCAGCTGTGGATCTTCTCCGTAGCCCGCGCCTTCTGCGGTCGCCGCAGCCTGTAAACGGGCTTTTCGCTTTGGCGCAAACACGAGGCTATCTACTAGCCAAATCAAACCTGTTATTAAGGTGAGTGCCACCAAAATCAAGGAGAAGTAGTTCGCCATTATTTGCCCACCTTCAATACTGCAAGGAATGCATCTTGTGGCAACTCAACATTACCCACTTGCTTCATTCGCTTTTTACCTTCTTTCTGCTTTTGAAGTAGCTTTTTCTTACGACTAACGTCACCACCATAACACTTGGCGATTACGTTTTTACGTAGCTGCTTAACCGTACTTCTTGCAACGACGTGATTACCAATCGCTGCCTGAATAGCGATATCAAACATTTGGCGAGGAATCAATTCACGTAATTTTTCTACCAACTCACGACCACGGCCCTGAGAATTTTCTCTGTGCGTAATAACCGCTAGCGCATCTACACGTTCGCCGTTTATAAGAATATCAACGCGCACCATGTCAGACGTTTGGAAACGCTTAAAGTTATAATCAAGGGAAGCGAAACCACGGCTGGTAGACTTCAAACGGTCGAAGAAATCGAGAACAACTTCAGCCATTGGTAGCTCGTAAGTTACCGCGACTTGCTTACCGTGGTACGTCATGTTGGTTTGCATACCGCGCTTTTCAACACATAGAGTAATTACGTTACCTAAATACTCTTGTGGTACGAGAATATTGGCTTCAACCATAGGTTCACGAATTTCAGCAATATCGTTAACCGGCGGTAATTTCGCCGGGCTATCTACGGTAAGTGTCTCGCCCTTTGTCGTTTCGACTTCGTAAATTACCGTAGGTGCAGTAGTAATAAGACCTAGGTCATATTCACGCTCTAAACGCTCTTGAATGATTTCCATGTGCAGCATGCCAAGGAAGCCGATACGGAAACCAAAACCCAAGGCGGCTGAACTTTCTGGCTCGTAAAATAATGACGCGTCGTTCAGGCTTAACTTAGCAAGGGCATCACGGAAGTCTTCGTAATCATCTGAACTAATTGGGAATATACCCGCATAAACCTGTGGCTTAACCTTTTTGAAACCAGGAAGCATGGCGTCAGCAGGCTCGCGCGCAAGCGTGATAGTATCCCCCACGGGCGCACCTTGAATATCTTTGATGCCGGCAATGATAAAACCAACTTCACCTGCCCTTAATATGCCAGTATCAAGAGGCTTAGGCGTAAACACACCGATTTTGTCCACTTGGTGAGTTTGGCCATTCGACATAATTTGAATTTTATCTTTCTTGTTCAATTGGCCTTCGACAATACGTACCAATGATACAACGCCCTGATAGTTGTCGAACCACGAGTCGATAATTAGCGCTTTAAGTGGCGCTTCTCGATCGCCTTCTGGCGGTGGAATCTTATTGACGATAACTTCAAGGACATCTTCAATACCAATTCCGGTTTTCGCCGAGCAGCGCACGGCGTCAAGAGCATCTATACCAACAATGTCTTCAATCTCTTCGGCCACGCGGTCTGGTTCGGCCTGTGGCAGGTCAATTTTGTTCAACACTGGAACCACTTCCATGTCCATTTCAATAGCCGTGTAGCAGTTAGCCAGTGTCTGGGCTTCTACGCCTTGCCCCGCGTCGACGACCAAAAGCGCACCTTCGCAGGCTGCAAGTGAGCGAGAAACTTCGTAAGTGAAGTCAACGTGTCCCGGAGTATCGATGAAGTTAAGCTGATAAGTTTCACCATCACGCGCTTCGTAGTTCAGCGTAACGCTTTGCGCTTTGATAGTAATACCGCGCTCTTTTTCCAGGTCCATAGAGTCGAGAACCTGTTCAGCCATCTCACGGTCTGTAAGCCCTCCACAGTGCTGGATGAGACGATCTGACAGCGTAGACTTACCGTGGTCAATGTGGGCGATAATACTGAAGTTACGAATGTGCGATTGTTGCATAATGCTGGAAATTACCTGCAGAAAAATTCATTAAACAAAAAATGCTGCTCACCTTAAATTAAGGGTTATACGCAGCGCGTGCGGATTTTACCCATTTCTCATGCGAAAAGCGAATTAGCGTATAGGAAAATTGCTACCCCGCAGTAAACCGATACTAAAGCGATGGCAATCAAGGCTGGCGGCAGTAGACTTTTTGTCCTAGATATCAGCAGTACTTAGCAACACAGGTTGGTACTTTGCACCTTCAATACGGCGCAACTTGTAAGCAATAAGCCGGTAAACTGCATAGGTAATGACCGCGCTTGGGACCATCGCCCATAATTCGTGTACAACGCCGCTTTGACTCAATAAGGTCTCAGCCCCTGCATACGCTGCAATGAACGCAACTAAGGGCAGTAAATAAAGCCATGCTGAGGCACTTAAAATACCCGCTTCAGGTATACCTACGGTGACCTTCTGACCTATGCGAACCGGCATCGGCGTACGCAGCGTTAGCTGTTGAGTTTTCGGGGCGATAGCACGAGAAATAACGCCCGTACCGCAATCGCTTTGCGCTTCACAGGCATTACACGTTGATTTAATTGCCGCTTCAACGGTGACGCTGTCGCCGTCAATCGCAACCACCGTAGCTGTTTCTCTAATCATTACTTAACATACTAGTTATTTACAGGCCTTAAGGATGTCGCAATCGCGTTAGCCGTTTGAAGTGGTATTTCACCAACCACTGTCACTTGCGCTTTTCCATCTGTTAAGGTCAAAAATGTACTAACTTCATTGCGCAGTGCCAATGTCTCACCTAACGCATCGTCGGCGGGCTGAACATATACAGACACATCCACCAACCCATCTGAGAAAAGTTTATACTCTACCACTTGCCCGGTTAAGGCTAGTCGTCTTGTATCTTGCTTTATCTCTCGCATTCCCGCGGGTAAATAAGTGACGTCCCACTTGTGCGCTCGCGCGGGTGCAGTACTTAACGCCATTGGGGCCGGTAACGACGCCGCGTTTATCCGTGAAAAGTACTCCGCTGGCGTAGGCGATATAGCAAACGCTGTTACTTGGATTTGTTCTAACAATGCTCCCTGTAAATCGAGCATGTTTAACTTGAGCAGCATTCCCGATGACTCATCAAGCCAAAGTTGATAACCAAAACGGGTATTATCGCGGCTGACAATTCTTATTTGCTGCGCTGAGCGCCCGGCTACACGCGCTCTACCTACGGCGACAAACTCATAAGCTTCTGCAAGCTGCTCGGGGTGATAAAGCAGGGCGCTGGGAATAGGCCCATTGATATGTTTAGAGCGCAAGCTATATGGCTGAACATCCGGCTCGAAAACGCTAACCACATCGTTGATGCGAATAAGCTCCCGACCAGGGCCATTTTGAAGGTTTAACTGCTCTAACTCAGAGCCATCTTCCATAATGCCATGACGCCAAAGGTAAGGAACCGTTTCCTTACCGGCAATTGTTTGAACAAACGATACTTGGAAATTGGCATTAGTAATTATATTTTGAAGCTCGGCTAACCACTGGCTTGCTGACTGGGGCTGGGTCTCAGCAGAAGCTGTAACGTCACGGGTTTCATTTACCTGAAAGTTATGCGGTGCGTCTTGCGTAGGGTCGACTTCGGCTTTATCACTCACCGCAGGAGATTGAGAAGAGGTTCTAGGTACCTGAGAAACAGCAGAAGAACTCTGGGCGTGTGTTGTTTGAACAACCGCACCCGAAATGAAAAAAAGTGCAACGATAGAACTACAGCGCATTTTTCCCGCCTTAAAACAAACATACCAGCAGTATATGCTGGTATGGTTAAATATGAAATCGCATCTATGTCACAAACCCAAAAACGACTGTGCGCTTCTGTTCACTCTTACAGCACGCTACATCATTTTTAAAGCGCGCTAAGTGCCTGATGCGTCACACCCTAGGTGCATTAACTCACCTTAGTGATGATGGATTAAGGACGTTGCGGTCCGCTAGTATCACCTTCACTTTCGTCTTCTTGCGCTTGCTTGAGCTTTATTTGCTGTTCATGGTCAGCAATAAGCGCATTTATTTTACGCTTTTTCTCAAGCACTTCATTCATGTCGTTACGCGGCAACGTACGAGTTTGCTCTAAACTAACAGGCGCTAAACCACCTTGAGGCGCAATAGTTGGCGCAGTCATAAATGGTTCTGTAGGGGCATCCTGATTGGTGTACTGAACACCGAAGATTACCGCTACGGCTACCGAGGCAGCGACTGCAAGTTGGCCAGATTGTTTCGCAAAAGGAACAACACTACCAATCACTGGGATTGATTGCCAACGCGAACGCTTCGGCGCAACAATGGCTGGCTCGTTTTCAAGTGCGGCTGCTACGCTTGCTGTAATATCCAGCTGAGGAGCAACACTTGCTTCTTTTCGCATTGCACCGCGATACACATGGTAACGTTGCCATTTGGCCTGAAGCGCTTCATCTTGCTTAATTGCATCGATGATATCATTGCCTTCTATCTCACCATCCATGAATGCGGACAATTTTTCTTGCTGTTGCGTCATATATTCATTTCCAGATCAATGTGATCGTTAACTACCCTAACACAGCTGTTAGTCATCGTAGAAAAAAGAAAGTTCACCTTTTTTTGATTTTATTTCTTTTTAATTCTCTAACAGCGGCTGAATAACTTTATCTATCGCTTCGCGAGCCCTAAAAATACGTGATCTCACAGTGCCAACAGGACACGACATTACGTTTGCGATTTCTTCATAACTCAACCCTTCAATTTCGCGCAATGTTATCGCCATGCGCAAATCATCGGGCAATTTCTCTACCACTTTAAAAAGGGTTTCTTCAATTTCTTCAGATAACAAGCTTCTTTCTGGCGTAGACTGCTCTTTTAACGCATCACTGCCTTCGTAAAAATCAGCTTCGTCGGCATCGACATCACTGGCCGGTGGCTTGCGACCTTGAGATACAAGATAGTTCTTGGCGCTATTTACCGCAATGCGATATAGCCAAGTATAAAATGCACTGTCACCACGAAAATTAGGTAAGGCACGGTATGCTTTAATAAACGCTTCTTGCGTTACATCAGCAACGTCACCGGTGTTTTTCACATAGCGAGAAACGAGATGCATAACTTTGTGTTGGTAACGTGTTACCAACAAGTTGAACGCATTTTTATCGCCCCGCTGTACTTTTTCGACCAGTTGTTGGTCGGTTATCTGCTCGCTCATTCGAGCCATTACTCCCTACTTCAACTACACAATAGCTCTAACAAGCATGTGTATAGACGCGTTCTTTTTACAAAAGTTCGGTAAAACCATTAAATATTTTAAAAAATGCTCAACTGTGTGCTTAAGAATGTTTGTGTTTTGCCTCTCATCCTTTAGACTTGCCGAACCTTTGCTCGTTTGAATTGATATAAAAATACATGAAATCTGTATCGTCTTCACTAACTTCCACATCAAATGCAATAGAACACCGTTGTGACGTATTGATTATTGGGAGTGGCGCGGCAGGATTAAGCTTAGCATTAAAGCTTGCCGACCATTGTCAGGTAATTGTACTTAGTAAAAGTGACCGCAACGAGGGCTCTACCCGTTATGCGCAAGGTGGCATTGCGGCGGTATTTGACGAGCAAGACTCAATAGACGCCCACGTTACCGACACATTAGCCGCAGGTGCAGGCCTTTGTGAAGAGCCAGCTGTACGTTTTACTGCCGAGCGGGCGAAGTCTTCGCTTGAATGGCTAATTGGCTACGGCGTGCCATTTGATACAGAAAAAAGTGAGTCTGGCGAAGAGCGCTTCCACCTTACCCGTGAAGGGGGACATAGCCACAGACGTATCCTTCATGCAGCCGATGCAACAGGTGAAGCACTTCAAATCACCCTTAATGATGCCGTCTCTACCCATCCCAATATTCATGTGTTCGAGCGCTACAATGCCATTGACCTTATTCCCTCTAAAGAAGAGAAGAATAGCATTGTGGGCGCCTATGTATGGAATAGACAACAAGAGCATGTAGAAGTAATTCGTGCGCCATTTGTTGCATTGGCGACGGGTGGCGGGAGCAAAGTATACCAATATACGTCAAATCCTGACGTTTCCAGCGGTGATGGTATCGCGATGGCGTGGCGTGCGGGTTGTCGCGTAGCGAATATGGAATTCAATCAGTTCCACCCTACTTGCTTATACCACCCGCAAGCGCGAAACTTTCTTATTACCGAAGCGCTGCGCGGCGAAGGCGCAAATTTGTGTCATGCAGACGGCACACGCTTTATGCACAAGTTCGACGAGCGAGGTGATTTGGCACCGCGTGACGTAGTCGCCCGAGCGATTGACTATGAAATGAAGCGACTAGGCGCCGATTGCATGTACTTAGACATCAGTCACAAACCTGCCGACTTTATCGTGAAGCACTTTCCGAATATCTATCGCAAATGCCGCTCCTTAGGTATTGATATTACGCGGGAACCCATCCCCGTTGTGCCTGCAGCTCACTATAGCTGCGGTGGTGTTATTACTGATTTTAACGCTAAGACTGATTTAAACAATGTATACGCGATTGGTGAAGTGGCTTATACAGGTTTGCACGGCGCAAACAGGATGGCGTCGAACTCATTGCTTGAATGTGTAGTATTTGCTAGCGCTGCCGCTGAAGACATTATAAAAAAATTACCTAGCGCAGACTGTGAAGAGTCGATTGCGCCTTGGGACGAAAGCCAGGTATCTAACTCTGACGAAGAAGTTATCATTCAGCATAACTGGCACGAATTGCGTCTTTTTATGTGGGACTATGTGGGTATTGTTCGTACCGACAAACGGCTTGAACGGGCGATGCGCCGTATAAAGCTGCTCGAACAAGAAATTGCCGAATATTATGCACACTTTAGAGTGAGCAATAATTTGCTCGAATTACGTAACTTAGTAACGGTTGCCGAGCTCATCGTTCGTTGCGCTATGGCAAGAAAAGAAAGCCGCGGGCTGCACTTTAACCTTGACCACCCTGAGCAGATAAACAATCCAACGCCTACTATTCTCATTCCGAGAAAGCAGCTTTCAGGTGCCGATGTGGGTTCGTTAATTACCCACGACAGCTTTTGTGATGCTGACTAGCACAACCAAGGAATGCGCCTTGGTGATATTGCATTTAATACGCTTTCGGTAAACGCCAACAGGAGTAGATGACCTACTCCTTGGTAGTAAATGCGAGGCTGGCAGATAAATGCACTACGTTGTCATTACCGTCTGTAACATCAAGGAACACACTGGCTTCTGTTTTGCAGTGCTGCTGAATATGTAATTCATTTGGCAAGAAAACGGGCTTCTTAAAGCGACAGCTTACCTCGCTCACCGTTAACGCCTCGGCATTGTCTTGGTGGCTAACAAATGCGGAAACCGCCTGCGACAATGTCCACATGCCATGGGCAATTGCCTGTTTAAAACCGAACGCTTTTGCCGAAATAGTAGATAAGTGAATGGGATTATAGTCACCTGATAGTTTGGCATAGCGACGACCAGTGTTGGCATGTGCACAAATTTCACCAATCAACACTCTGTCGTGCATATCGCAATCATCATGCATGTCGCTTTTTACAGCAAGCGGCGCTACGTGAACCGCTTTTACTTTCACCAAATAACTACTTATAGCACGATAGACAAGTTGGCCCGATTGAAGCGCTTCTAGCATGACGTCCACTTCCCACCCGCGACTGTGCGGCCTAACATCGTAAAAGCGCACTCGACACTCAAAGGGCTCACTTAGATTACAGTGCTCCACCACCGTCACCTTGTTGGCAGCATGAATGAGACCGAGCAGTGGAAAAGGGCTTTGCTTATCAAGCAAGCACTGCATCTGCAAAGGTAATGATAACATTTGCAAATAAAGTGGATGAGGATGCTGACTCTGCGGCCAGTCAACTTCTTGGCAAAACGTGCCATAATGGGCGTTATCTATCGTTAATGTTTTCGTATAGATGCGCTGCGGCAGCGTAGGCGGTTTGAATTGCATTAACTGCCGAGCATCAACACGTTTGAATAACGCTTTAGTGTACTCACGAAACATCTATTTAATTCCTTGAATGCGTTGCTTTTCTAGCCAAAATTATGGCTCGTGCAAGGCGTCGATAGTCTGCCTCACAGCACTCACCTTTTAAAACCCAAGCTAAGTGGTTATGGTCTCTTTCAAACCATTTCCGTTTGTGGCGCAGTACGTTAATGCACAATCCCCACGCAAAGAGCTGCGAAGCATGGTGAATTTTCATAGCGGTACCCGCTTCTTTTGCCTCACGCAAAGTATGACTTAGCAAGTGGTTCTGCGTATAGAAACAACTGCGATTATTTGCCGCGTTATCATCGCCAACCACTCGAATAACGCCATCGCTTGAAAGCGAAAGTGCGTATTGAACAGGTAAGACATTGCGGCTAAGCACATCATAAAGACGCCAAGAAAACCACGATACTATTGCTATAGATACAAAGATTAACGTGACCGGGAAGTTTATCCACGTCCAAAGATATTGGGGGAGACTCAACATGGCAGCGTAAAAGCACACCGCCACACACGCCTCCCCCATTAAGGGCCTTAACTTATAACCGCTGATTTTAATTCTATGCTTTAACACGGTTCACAATGGTTGCTACCATCGCAGCGAACTCAGGGTCTTCACACTTTTGATGCCCCATTATCCAAGCAAAGAGATCGGGGTCGTCACTGGTCAGTAGCCGTTCAAATGTTTCTTGTTCTTCGTAGCTAAGAGAGTCAAACGCTTCTTCAACGAAAGGCAGTAATAGTACATCTAATTCCAGCATACCTCTGCGGCATGCCCATTTTAAGCGGGCTAATCTTTTTGGTTCAAACATATGTCTTTCTTACCGTTTTTTATTCGATATCAATAATACCATGCCCTGTATAGCGGGATCACTGCTCTTTTGGTCTGATAAAGAAACTAAATAGAACTTAATCTACGTATAATCGTGCACTTTACCCTTGAATAATGATGGTTTTGCCATACCTTGACTAAATACAGTTAAACGAATAAGTGGTGAACATGACCTCTATTGCATCATTACACGAGCTTCCCGACGAATTCATAGTTGATCTTTCAGATACCATGGTGATTTCATTGGAAGGCGAACAAGCCGACAGCTATTTGCACGGCCAAATCACGGTGAATATCAATAAGCTTGATGATAAGTCGGCGCGGCACTTCGCACACTGTGATAACAAAGGTAAAACCTGGTCTACGGGTTATGTCACACGCCATTTAAGCAAATTGCTACTGGTGGCTAATAATGATGCGGGCAATCACTCATTAGCACAACTTAATAAATATGGGGTTTTCTCCAAAGTAGATATTTTAGATGATACGCCAAACTACAGTGCTTATTTCCTGTCGCTAAAAGCGGCGAAGAATAGCGGTGTAACGTCTGTCCTTTCAAAAATGTTTGATGTGACAGACTTAGAAGCGCTGCTAGATACCCAACACGGTGATAACCACGCGCTTCAAAAGATAGAGAGTGAAAGCGGTCTACTGTTTACAGCGAACACTGCCCAAGAGGGTTTTGTATTGCTTCTAAACAAAGGCGCGCAGCAACTGGTTGAAGAAGTGAACACCCAATCAATTCCTTGCTATCCCGCCGTTGTATTTAACGCCATTCAGATTAAAAGTGTCCACGCCATGCTTCAAAAAGAAGCAGTAGGTGAATACATTCCACAAATGATTAATGTGCAAGCGCTTAACGGCATCGACTTTGACAAAGGCTGCTATATGGGCCAAGAAGTTGTTGCCCGTACTCGCTTTCTTGGCAAAAACAAGCGCGCCGCGTTCAGCTTCAAATTAGAAGGTAAAGTTGACGTCACCCCTGGCGATGCCCTTGAAAAGCAGTTAGGCGAGAATTGGCGGGTTGCAGGTAAAATAATCGATGTGGCTATATTGGACAACGAAACGTGGTTCATTGCCGTGCTCAGCAATGATACAACGCCTGAAGATTTACACAGACTGGCTGAAAATGACGCTATTACCTGTTACCCTAACGCCTTGCCGTACAGTATTGAGCAACAAGCTAGCAATATTGTGAAAAAACGTCGCTAAGCAGTATTTTTACTGCATTTCATTCATTGCCCTATTTTCAATGATAGTTTTGGAATAGGGCCGATATAGGATTTGTTATGACAATTACTTCTGACAGCGTTGTAACGCTACACTACACCGTATCTACCGAAGACGGCACAACGCTAGACTCTTCAGAAGGGAAATCTCCGCTAGTTGTGTTATTAGGTCGCCGTTTCTTAATTGAAGGGCTTGAAGACGCGCTAATCGGTAAAACAAAAGAAGATAGCTTCAACGTTTCTGTTGACCCAGAAAAGGCCTACGGTGAACGTGTTGATGAGCTAGTTCAAACAGTACCTCGCTCTATGTTTGAAGGTATGGATGTGGAAGTTGGTATGTCTTTTCGTGCAACCACACCTCAGGGCGAGCAATCTGTCATTATCATTGAAACCACAGACGAAGAAGTGGTTGTTGATGGTAATCACCCACTAGCAGGTATTCCGCTTACATTTGATGTAACCGTTGTTGATGTGCGTGAAGCTACGAAAGAAGAACTAGAGCATGGCCATGTTCACGGTGAAGGTGGCTGCGGTCACGACCACTAATTGCGCCTTTTCACCAAAATCGAATAAGGTGATTTTTCAAAACTAAAAAGGGAGCGTTCTGCTCCCTTTTTTAATGGAAAATGCTAACCGGTTAGTGTTTTAGATAGCGTCTTCGTTCTGCTCGCCAGTTCGAATGCGTACCGCACTCTCTACACTGTAAACGAAAATTTTCCCATCGCCAATTTTGCCTGTTTTAGCCGATGACTGAATGGCTTCAACCGCTTGTTCAACGCGATCGTCATCCAGTACTAATTCAATTTTAATCTTTGGAAGGAAGTCAACTTGGTACTCGGCACCGCGATAAAGCTCAGTATGGCCTTTCTGACGACCAAAACCTTTCACTTCTGACACAGTCATCCCTGCGATACCTACTTCAGCTAGCGCTTCCCTAACATCGTCCATTTTGAACGGTTTAATGATAGCTTCAATTTTTTTCATGACTACAACTCATCGTAAATTGTTGGAATTGGCACACGTTTATGTTGTGTGCGCTCATAAATATAGAGCAATTTCTCTTCCACTTCTGCAGAAACGTGTTTGCCTTCTAAGAAATCATCGATTTGATCGTAAGACATCCCTAGCGCTTGCTCATCGGCTTTTTGCGGAGAAAGGCTTTCCAAATCGGCTGTAGGCGCTTTTGTAATAACGTTGTGGGGTGCACCTAAATGGGCAGCGACTGCACGCACTTGGCGCTTACTCAACCCAAACAGAGGTGCCAAGTCACACGCACCATCTCCGTATTTGGTGTAAAAGCCTGTAATATTTTCAGCAGAATGATCAGTGCCTAGCACCAAACCGTCTACCATGCCTGCAATTTCGTACTGAATAACCATACGAGTGCGCGCCTTAACATTGCCTTTTACAAAGTCTTGCTTTGCTTCACTTTCAGGAAGAAGATTAGCATCTGATAAAGCCTGTGATGTGGACGCATGAATAGCATCAGCACCTGGCTTTACGTTTACTGCAATGGAATGGGTGGGCTGAATAAAGTCGATAGACTTTTGCGCATCTTCTTCGTCAGCTTGTGTATCGTAAGGCAAACGAACCGCAATGAACTGATAGGTTTCGTGATGCTCTTCATTCAATTCATCTACTGCCAATTGGGCTAAACGGCCCAGCGTACATGAATCAATACCCCCACTGATACCAAGTACCAGAGAATTTAAGCCTGAAGTAAGCAACTGCTTTTTGATAAACGAGACTCGACGTGCAACTTCATATTCCACGTCAATTTCAGGCAGCACTTTCATTTCATCAATAACTGCTTGTTTTTGCATTATAATATCCACGTATTTTTGAGGCGTCCTGGAACTCGATTCTACGACAATATCACTACAGATGTTAGTGGTATCCTCGTATCAATTAGGAATACCTTGACCTTCATCAGCCACAGTCAGGTCAGCTTATCGTTTTTTTATGTTGAAACATCGGTACTCTCCGTGGAAGGCCATTAACCATAAGGCGTATGGTCAAATATGCGATAACACGGTAAAACATACCTTTGCCGTTGCGTTTTAGTTTACCCTAAAATAACGAGGAGTAGCGCACATTTATGCCGCTGTATCATTACATTGAAGATAGAAAGCGTTAGCCTAGCTCTCGTTCTCTTAGGTGAGTGTTAACACAGAGCTAAATTGCGCGCGTACTATCGCAGTTAATAAAAAAGGTCGACCCATAGCTTATAAAACGTATTACGTACTGTATTTACGAGTAAACCATTGAAAATTAGCGTTCAAATTATGACAACACAAAGGCAAATAAAAAGACCTCACCCAGCATTAACCCAAGCAGGACTTACCCTGCTAGAAATGCTGGTCGCGGTAGCAGTACTTGCCATTATTCTTACCACGGTTGCGCCGGGCATTCAGAATATAATCATCAAAAATAGAATCACTGCTGACTTGAACAACTTAAGTGCCGTTGCTCAGCGTGCTAGGTTCAACGCAGTAGACGAACAAACCAGCGTGACCCTTTGTCCAACAACTAATTACACGGCCTGCACCAATAATTGGAAAAATGCCAAAATGGTATTTGTTGACGCTAACGGAAATGGCAGCCGAGATAATAGCGAGGCGCTTATTATCGCAAGTGACCCACTTAATACTGCAAATGCGGTTTACGGCATCACGGGGAGCTTAGTATTTGACGAACAAGGGGGGATAAATAGAGCGGCGACGATTACCCTATGTCCTAGCGATAACAATGCGGATTATGCATCTGCTCTTTTACTTTCCCTTTATGGAAGAATTTCAGTGGCTGTAGATAGCAACGGAGATGATATAAAAGAAGACCTTGCTGGTGATAATTTAGCCTGCAGCTAACCCGTTTGTATTTATTCTATTTACACCTTTTTTTCGTGGCTTTTTTCGTCGCCTTAACAGTTACTATTTTATCGACTAGGCTGTGCATAAAAGTAAAGTCTCATCATTTACCAACAGCTTTTAGGTGACAGCGCCGTTTCACTAATTTTTATTGTTCGACAGCTATCGTTTGCATCCTTAAACAAAAAAGTGGCAACAACCTCATATCCGCTACCTTGGTGATTAATTTGACTAAAACTGACGTTTTGAACGTCAGCTTGTGGTAGCGCACTTAACGGAAGATAAAGACCGGTTTCAAGCCAACTTCTCGATTGTATTGCCTGTATAGAGAGTAAGTAGGCCTTAACTTTATTCGTTTGGCTTAACTGCCAACTTGAATTAACGGCCGATGTAGCGGCAACACTCAAAATCCCCACTATCGCCATTGTTATCAGCGCCTCCACAAGCGTGAAACCTATTATAAGATACCGCTTGCCACCCTTTTTGTAATTCCCTTCCATGGTACAGCTTTCTCTTAATCAGTTATTCGATACATTGAGCCTATCAACTTACTCCCAACGCTTTAACTGGACTTACGCATGGCTTTTCACCTATCGAATGGGAAAGTAAAACAGACTCACACACTTAACATGGTTATGGGGTTTACTCTGTTGGAGGTACTCATTGCGGTTTTACTTTTAAGCATATTGTCTATGATAGCCGCCCCCTCTTTTCAGCGATGGCAAGAGCGCCATGCTTTCAAGCATTTTGCTACCCATTTTGCGAACTTAGCAAGACATGCACGCATTTACGCGCTCACTCATAAAAAGCCTTTTTACCTCATTGCAAAAGTGGAAAATACGCACTGCGTAATGATAAGTGATGACGAAAACTGTACCTGCTCGACACACCAAAGTTGCGCAGTCAATGACGCTGCTTATTGGGAGCCTCCTACGCAATGGAGCACTCAACTTGCTACCTTAAACGGTACAGACAAAACTGTTGCTTTCAATCAGCATGGTACGCTGAACTTTGGTAGCAACACCACCTTCACGCTAGCTAGTCAGCACTTTAACGGAAAAGTGACAATTAACGCGCTGGGGCGAGTGAAACTATGCAGCGTGCAAAGCGTTGTTGGTGTTGCGTCATGTTAAAACAACGACAAAGCTCGAACAGTGCGAGTGGCTTCAGCATTACCGAACTTATGGTGGCGTGTGCTTTATCAGGCTTGCTGATCGCCGCTGTTAGCACGTATGCGGCTCAGTCTCACATTGACTTAGCTTCGCTACAACACGCCACCAGCATAGAAGAAGACATGCGTGCCGTGCAAAGTACTATCTCACGACATTTAAGCCGGGCGGGCTTCATCCAACATACCAATGTACTTACACCGTTCATTTCACTTCAAAACAATAATAATGGCTTGTCGAACGTTGCAATTAGTCAGCGTGTGGGCGAGCCACCTAATAGCTGTATAACCTTTTCTTACGACAAAAATGGTGATGGCTTAATCTCTGCGTCCCAAGGAGAGTTTTTTGGCTACCGCCTTCACGATAAGGCAATAGAATACCGAGTGGGCGGAAAAACATGCCTGCAAGGCGGATGGTTTGATTTGACCGACCCTCAAACGGTTAAAGTTACGCAGTTTAGTGCGAACTTACTACACCAAAGCAGTTGGGGAGCAGCCTATGAGATTGTTATAGCGTTAAAGAGCGCCATTAACCCAGTCGTGGAGAGTGAAGAAAAATTTGTAATTGAGGTAGCCAATGACGGTTAGAAAAGGCACAGGGTTCTTAGCTGTTAGCTCAAGCCGCACTCACTTGCAACAAGGTATGGCCGTACTCACCATTGTGGCCATACTGCTTAGCGCAATTACTTTCGCTACCTTAAGCACGTCTCAAAAGGTCCAGCAATACTACGCGATAGAAAAAGTAAGACAGCACACTGAAAACTCACAAGTCATGCTTAAACAGCATATTAGAGGTATAGCAAGTGCGCTACGTACACAAAGCGTGTCCAGTGTGTTAAATACAATAAACAACACTAACTTCTTGACGACAATACAGGTTGACGAACTAGAGGGTGCGCAGCACCAGCCCCTTACTCACTATGAAATAAGCGTATCTCACGATACAGAAAACATTAAGTACAAGGCAAAGTTTCTTCGCTACCCTGCTCTTTTAAGAATTCCAACGCCAGCCCAACAATTTTCGTGGGACAGTGAGTTAACCCAATGGTTATTCAATCGTGACGTGACAGCGCTGAGCGCTGACTTTTTTCCCAGTAGCATAACAGCCACCCAGTGCCACAATATAGTGCCTGCAAGTATATACTGGATCGATGGCAACTGCGTTTTAGATAGCAGCGCTCTGTCTCATAGCTCAAATTCACAGCCCACGTTACTGTTCGTTGTAAATGGTGATGTGAGCCTTAGCGCGAATACGCACTTTTATGGGCTTATTGTCATGCTTTCAACAACATCTTCTAGCTATACGCTAAACGTGAGCGCTTCAGCAACTGTTACTGGTGCTTATGTCTCTAACGCCCCTATTTACAGCAATATTAATGGCATTGTAGCTCCCTCACCTGCCCTGCTAAAAACGCTGCAGGCACACACCGCTTTGGCAAAAATTATTCCCATTCCAGGAACTTGGTATGACATTGATTAAAAAGCGACACGTAACGGAAGGCCTGATAGGGTCCCCCCACTGCCAGTACGATTTAAATAGGGTAAGGACACGGTATTTTGCTCACAGAGGCGGGACGCTAGTAGAGGTACTAGTTGCGCTGGTTATTTTCATGAGTACCAGCACTTATTTACTGTCCAGCAAAATCGACGCGTTAGGGCTTTGGCAGGCTACCCTTGATAAACGAACGAATCAAACCCTGGCGACGAACGCGGCGCGACTAGCCTACACACAAGATAATGTAGAGCAGCATTGGGGCGACATTGCGATATTTGGTATACCTACCCCCCGACCAAATGGACCCTAGAGAAAAAGGGGTGCTACGAAGGTCGACTCTGAGAACGTTAACAAGACCAGCAATATTCGCTGGATTCTAGGCTACCATTGTTGTTCTTATCCCAGCCTTTTCTCCCATCGCTGAAATAAAACAGCGCGCCGTCTGTGGCTTGGGCCGAACCCGACACCGGCGTGGCTTTAAGTTCATAGGCAGTAGCACTAGCTGCAACAATAGACAGTGTATAACGCTTATTCGCTTGTGGTTCGGAAGACGGAGAGTAGGATGCAAAAATAGCGGGCGCCCCTGTGTTTGCTCCCCCACTTGCTGCTCCTTCATAGCTAAATGAGCCATTGTGGTGGCGCTCCATTGCCGAAGCAAAGCCCAATAAGTCTGCCTGCCCAGTACCGCGATACCCATCTGCGATAACTCCTTGGTATGAGGGGTAGGCTATCGCGGCGATAATACCGACAATAGCCACAACGATCATGAGTTCTATAAGTGAAAAACCCTGTTGAGATACTTTCGTTTTCATGATTACTCTCTTTCCGTTTCAGAATGCCAACTGCCGCGCTGAATGCGTTCGAAACGGCCATAGATATTTTCAGCTAAACATTCAAATGCATTGACGCAATCAACATCATTGCCGTCTTCATCCACTTCTATTACTGCAGACGCGCACTCGGTACCTAAACATACTACGGGGCTTACAATATCTTCGATTAGGATTTTCGTTTCTGCCGCTATACCCGTTTGTTTTAAATCAGCGGAGCGATCCTCTCCATTCACTTCACCATCGTTGTTGACATCGGTTACTGCATTACCGTTAAACATACTGACGAGATACGCGCGGCTGTTGCCTGTAGGCGGCGCACAGGCACTGGTACTACTCTCAGCAGGTACGTAGGTGGTAAAGAACACCTTGTAATCAATAATGAGCGGTGAAGACAGCACTTTTTCACCGTTGATTGTTAGATTTAGATACCAACCGGCTTTATTCGCGAAGGTTTGAGAAGCAAGTGCTCGCTCACTCTCATCGCTACTATTTAGGGCATGACTGGTGGCGTTATACATATCTGATTCAGTTACTGTACTCATGTAAGTGTAATTACCGTTAGTATCGCGGTTGAATACGCCACTGTCTTTGAGCATATAGAAATTATCTTCTACTACCGTATCTAAAGGAGATGCACGCCATCCGCTGCCTAGCGCTATGCCATAATATAACTCATCGCCCAATGCGACTTCCGTGACATCAGGGCCATAATAGAAACGGCGGTTTGTTTCTTCTGTATCACCACCAAAATCAGCAAGACGTTCCCCTTTGATAAAGTCTGCCCCAGACTCACCATTGTAGATGTCCAAGCGGAATAATTGTCCGCCTGTATCGGAAACATACATGTGGTCAGCGAACCCATCATTGTCCCTGTCGATGACAGAAATACGCCCTGGCACACTGTACGTCATATTACTAAGGTTCAAGTCTGCATCTTCGTTACTCGCATGCCACAGTAAGCTTCCGGTATCTGCATCGAACATAAACACGGCGTTGCCCATCACATCACTCGCTCTTACAGAGCGATCATCCTGCGCGTCGTCGTAACCACCACCTATAATCATGACGTTTTTAACCTGCCCCCCCATATTTACTTTAGTAATAGTAGGTCTAGACCAGGTTTGCCCTAGTTTCGCAAGGGTACCTGCCCCACCTTCTATTTTGAATTTAAGCTTCGGAGAATCTTTTTGTGTAACGTCAAATACATAGTAATTACGACCGCCTCGACGCATACCTACGTAAAGGTATTTTTTATCATCGACGGTTCGTAAAATCATGTCGCCATCTAGGCCATATTCATGCTCTAACGTGGGTGTGTCCTTATAAAAATGGTGCAAATTCTGCAGTAACTCTTTTGGCATGATGGCAAAATTCTCTTCCCCGCTTGAAGTATCGAAAGAATGCAGCATCCCCTGGTTAGTTGCGACGAAAATAGCGGAGTCGTTGGAGCCATAATTAACGATAATAGGCTGAGAGTGGATAGGATCTCCCATTTGCGTTCGGTAGTCGCTAGTACTGCCATCACCATTACTGTCTTTTACATCTACGCCTCTCGCCCACTTTAAAATGGCATCTCTCAAGTCGTCCGCATCGGTTTCACCTTGAATAGCTAGATCAGCGTTGGTGATGCTTGTGTTGTCTTCATGCAGCGCGTTTGCACTACTTGCAATGGTGCCAGCTCCGTCAAAGACATAGATATTTCTGTTTGCTCCCAAACGGCTAGATGCGCCGCCTTCACTTACTTCACTACCATCAGCCAGCGTTGACCAGTAGCTATGTGCGTTTTCTGTAAAGAACCCTGTTTCGCTGTCTACGGCATTTAAGCTATTTTTGTCGAGAATTTTATCGCCGCTTAAGCGGTAGCGTTTTAAATTACCCGGCCACATTGCGCCCTCGCTTGGCTTAAATAAAGCAAAGTAAAGCTCATCTCTGTGTGTAAGACGGTTAAGTTGGTTTACCGCCACGCCAGGCGAAACAAAGGTAGCATTAACGTCTTTTACTGAACGTAAAATAGTGTTGAAGGCCTCTAAAAGGTCAGTACTGTTGTCTGCTTGATAAAAACCACCGCCGCTTTGCAGCGCCAGTTGGTTTAGGAAGTTATTTGCGGTGTTATTAGCCGCAAACCCTATTGTATGGGTAATAACCCTGGGACCAATTACGGATGTCGAGGTATCGCTAATATTTCTAACCAGATCCAAGCCACACTTTTCTCCACCATTTCCCGTACAGCTTTGACCCAGTAAGGTTTGGATTTTCGAAACGCTATGATTGTTATTGGCTTCACCGTCAGATAGCAGCACAATATGATTATTGGTTTGGCACTGTAAGTCAGACACCGGAGATATGTAAGTTGCAGGCGTCGGGATTTGTTCGGTGATACAGTCACTGTCAGATAGGTTATCTTCGGTACACCCCCACGGTAAAATAGAATCAGCCCCTAAATAAGAACTGCGATGGCTCACTCGCGTGCTTCGTCTTACAGACCAATTCACGTCGTTTTCGCCACGCTTTCGCCCATAGTCAACGCTTCTACCACCATAATAATTGGCCGCTTCCAATAGCGTATCCACAATTGGAGTAAAGCCATTTGCACTTAATTCATCTATTTTACTGACTAGATGTTCACGCACGGTAGCCGACGCACCTGGGGTAGCAGCGCCATTAAATTTAACGATAAGCTTTGGCGCCTTTGATGGCGAGTTGTAAGTGTGAGCACCGCGGTAAGAAACAAAGTTATCCATCACGAACGCCATATCATTACCAGATTGCCAACCAGAGCGGTCGACTATTTGCTTCACAATGCCACTTATGTCGGGCGTTCTATAGACGTAATTGTTATAAAAGTCGGGCATTGACCAAGTGATACCAGAGGTCTTAGGAAGGTTTCGTAGCCGGTAGCGTCGGTTCGGGTGAAAGTCTGATGCATCATCGTCAGCCACCCCGCGAATGCGCATACTCGGGTTGCCATACGTTCGGGTAGAGTAGGCAGTAAACTCTAAATAAGCGTCGGTTATAACTGCGCCCTGTGGAATATTTACATTTCTAAAACGTACACCAATATAGTCGTTGTAAGACGAATTAAAAGACAGTTCGCCCCCCGTATTTGGGTAGCCATTTACATCTTCTTCGGAATTATCTTTCGCATCAGCAACCTGATAGATCCCCTCGCCTTGCACGCACCCTGATGCTGTGGAATCGTCGTAGGATACAACTAACTGTGGCGCACCACTTTGCCCCACATCACTCGCTCTTACTTCACGTGCACTGGCCGGGTCTGCGCTTGTACCTTCAATCAAAATATTTATGTTTTTGCCACCACACCACGCTGATAAATCCACCACCTCTTGAATAACTGCACTTATATCAGGCGTGGTTATTACTTCGCCCGACGCAGGAAAGCTGTTGTCGGTTAACCACTCAATATTAGCTGCGGTTTTACTGCGTTCGCTAAGATTGTTGCTAGATAATGAAAAAGCGCTACTTGATGCTGAGGCTTCAGCTGATATCACCAGCGATGTGCCAGCCACATTGAATCTTTCAGACGTAAACCGAATGCTCGCATTTAAAATCGTCGCGCCCTGAGGGATATTTAATTCAGTAAAACGCAGTCCAGATGTTACCGTTTGGGTGCCGCTGCTTAAGATTAAATCATTACTATCTGTGGTCACACTTCCATTTATTTCATGGGCATCATGGTCGTCGTCATTGGTGGAAATGATAATTTCAGGCCGTACCGACTCATCAATATTGCGAACAGGGTATAGAATAGGGCCGCCGTAGTCAGAAAAGCGCATGAGCCCGGCATTGATATTCGTTGCTGAACTCAACGCCTCTTTGAGGGCATTTTGGACGCGAAGCATTCTTGTTTGGCTAGTGTTATCGTAATTACCCATACTGCCCGACGAGTCCATAATAAACAGTACGTTAGGATTGTAGGTTACCGCGTTACTGGCGTTTCCAAGGTAAATGTCTAGGTCATCACCAAAAGCGGAAAAACCGATACAGCTAAACAGCGAAATGGAAGCAAGGTAAGTTGTTAGTTTTTTCATTGTGATACCTATTGTGAAGCCGGGCCAAACACTGTTGCAGCTAAACTATTAGCTACCACTGAGGATTTACCCGAAACTTTCCCACAGCCTCTTATAATAAATACGTGACAGTTAACGTTACTTCCCCCGATAACGTTACTAGACCCTCTGCACGCCTGCTCGCGTATAAATGCCGTGCGGGACCAGCTTTTAGATGACGCTTCGCTTTGATAAGTACCGTCAGTGATATGCCGGTCTCCAATTGAAAGCCCCCCTTCTGTCATATACCTATCGGTCCATTCTCCTTCGTCAAAACAGCTCATGGTATCTACAGTTGGGTCAAAAATATTACCTTGCCTTGCTTCAGATAGTGGGTCTGTCTTTGTTGCATCGGTTAAGAGGCTTTCATCTTCCGACTCAAAAAATACCCCCGCAATTGCCGCTTCAGCCGCATCGAACGCTAACCCGCTTTGCTGCATAGACACTGCCATTTTAGATTGTGACAAACTACTAGTAACCGCGCTTACACCTAAAACAGTAATAGAGAGTAATACAAGCAGTGCAAACACCATCACTAGCCCCTGCTGTTTCATTGTGAACTCCTGACAAAATTTTTCATATTTCGAAGTGCCAGCGTCTTTGAGAAAACCTGGTAGTAATGCGCCGTGTCCATGGTTTTAGACGCTTCGTTTAACAGTGCAAACTTTTGCGCGTTAGTTTGCCTAACTTCATTTTGATAACTTTTAATCATGAGGGCCCATCGCAGTGACACAACTTGTTGATTAAGTGCTCTTAAACCCGCTATCTCATCGGCGGTTACGTAAGAGATGGCTTGTCCTTGAGATGTGCTGATACTGTCGGAAATGCCAAATTGCACTTGAAAGCTTTCTACGTTATCGAGAAGGGTGACAGTAACTGGTGAAACCGACTGCGGCTTTAAGCCCCGCAAAACACGTCCATCGTATCCGGTACACTTAAGCGTACTGCCGCTCACAAAGTAGTGATTAACCACATGAAATTCGCTGCCTAAAGCGTAACCGTGTTGGTTTCCCGTGCAATCCTCTTGACCTAGCAGGCTCACTACAAGTTTATCGCTGCCGCCACTAGACGTTTGCACGCTGCCTAAGGTAGCGTTGTTAACAAAATCACCGGCTACAGCAATAGGATGATTTTCAACGTAGGCAGCTTCGGCCACTATATCAACTGAGGTGTCTACATTCGCGGTAATCTGGTCATAGCGGCCTACTTCGTAAAATTCAGCGGAAAGGCGTCCCATGATAAAGCGCCCCGACTCTTGTACTTGAGCGACAGCTTGGTTCAGTTTGTTAGTAACACTGCTACTAACAAGTACTTGAATAATTGCACCAGAAATAACTAAACCTAAGGTTAAGGTAATCATGAGCTCGACTAATGAAAAGCCCCGCTGACTCATGTGTTTCACACCTCTCATAGTGTTATGTCCTTAAACACACAAGCGTTACTATCGCCATCGTTGGGGTTACAACGTGAGTTGAGCGTATATATTTGATTTCCTGATGAGGCAACTGGCCAGGTTAGCAATATTTCTACCCTAGAACCTGCACTACAGCTATAAATGTCAGCGTTATTGGTGTCATCACAGGAGACCGACACCTTCGTTTGAGGGTTGGTTTGCACTGCCGAGCAAGATAGAGCCCAGCCATCGTAAGCGGCCATTTGGGTTTCGCTGCAGGTTTGCCCTTCGCAATTGGGAATATCAGCGGGTCTCGATAGACAGCAGCCGTGATAGGGGTGGGAAGCATTCGAACAGCTTAGACCTGAAAAGTTATAAGTCGTATTTGAAAAGTAGGCGTTATTCGCTACCATGCCATCGCCTACCGTAGCAGGCCGCGCTGCAGCTCTTAAACGTTCAGCAACCTGCGCAGCAACCATTTCAGCTTGCGTACGACTAATGGCATCCTTGTTAGCGAATGAACCAGTAAATTGTAATGCAGCAACGCCAAGCAAGCCTACCGCCAGGATAAATAGCGTGATTAAGATCTCTATCAGACCTACACCCGTTTGTGCGCGAATACCACTTCCTTTTGCTCGCTTCATTATCACCTTTTCAGCTTTCATTACCTTTGCCATATACCTAGTGTTTCGCTTGGTGTTATCACCAATTTAGTATAGTAAGACAAAAGCGTACTATGCTGGGTATCGTTGGTTATCAAAACGTATAATTTTAACAATCCTTTCTCATCGATTGGATTAGCGTGCCATTACCTAGCTTCTATGTCGTTTCACATCTGCATTACACGTTTAATGCCCTTCAATGCGGAAGATCACGGTACTTAAACAGAGGGATTCATAGTTTACTATGACCAGGCTCATCACGGAAAACGCCGTCTACGTTACGTTTTAGTCACTTATGATAATACCTAAGGTATTATTATCTATCCGCAAGTGATTGAAATACCAGTAGACAAAAGCATAAAAAAACACCGCAACGAAGTGCGGTGTTTTTTTAAGTTCAAATAGGCTTTATGGGGTATCAGACTACTTGTTTAACCCTTAATTCTTTCGGTACAGCAAACTCTACGTTTTCTTCACGCCCTGAACGCTCAGAAGCTGAAACAGCCCCCCACGCTTTAAGCTTGTTTACCACACCCTGCACCAATACTTCGGGGGCAGATGCGCCAGCGGTAACGCCAATATGTTCAATACCTTCTAGCCACTCTTGCTGTATACAGTTGGCATCAGCGATTAAGTAAGCCTTCGCACCAATTTTTTCCGCTAACTCACGAAGGCGGTTGGAATTAGAGCTGTTCTGTGCGCCAACCACTAACAGTACCTGACAGTCTTGCGCTAAATCGCGCACCGCGTCTTGGCGATTCTGCGTGGCATAGCAAATATCATCTTTTCTCGGGCCATTGATTTTTGGAAACTTAGCGCGAAGGGCGTCGATAACATCGGCAGTATCATCAACAGATAACGTAGTTTGGCTGCAATAATAAAGGTTCGTTGGGTCTTTAACTTCCAATGTTGCCACATCAGCCTCAGACTCTACTAAATAAATACCGCCTTCGTCATTACTGTATTGGCCCATAGTCCCCTCTACTTCGGGGTGACCGGCGTGACCAATTAAGATACATTCAGTACCTGTTTTACTAGCGCGGGTTACTTCCATATGCACTTTTGTGACTAATGGACAGGTTGCGTCAAACACCTTAAGGCCGCGATTTTCCGCTTCCTTTCTAACCGCTTGCGACACGCCGTGGGCAGAGAAAATCACAATGCTATCGTCTGGCACTTCGTGAAGCTCATCCACAAACAGCGCGCCGCGCTCACGTAATCCGTCTACTACGAATTTATTGTGCACAACTTCGTGGCGCACATAGATAGGCGGCTCAAACATTTCAAGCGCCCGTTCTACAATAGTGATAGCTCTGTCTACGCCCGCACAGAAACCACGAGGGTTAGCTAAATGTATCTGCATAACTAGTTTCCACCTTGAGCTGAAGCGCCAGGTTTAACATCAATAATTTCAACATCAAAAATAACGGTTTGGCCCGCTAACGGGTGGTTAAAATCAACCGTTACAGAGTCGCCCGCTGCACTTCGAATGATACCTGGAATTTCGGTGCCATCAGGCTGAGAGAAAGCTAAAATCATACCTTCCTCAACGTTTAAATCAGCGCCAAAACGACTTCTATCCATGTAGTGAATATTGTTAGGATCGGGTTGACCAAACGCGTCTTGAGGGCCTAACGTGAAAGCCTTTTTGTCGCCTTTCGCAAGACCAAGTAGACACGCCTCAAAATTTGGCGTTAGGCTACCGTCACCCATCACCATTTTGGCGGGTTTATTGTTTACGCGCGTACTATCAGCGGCAGAACCATCTTCTAGCTTTAAATCAAAGTGAAGAATGACTTCGCTGTCAGCGCCAATTACTAATGAGTCTGTCATAACCTATCCAAATACTACTTAATGGTTTCGCTACTATTTGCAGAGCCTGCTTTTGACTCCGCACCGTTTTCTTCACTTTTCTTGTCGCCATTTTTAAACATGTCGATAATAAGTAAAGCCGCGCCTATAAATATTGCGCTGTCGGCAATGTTAAATGCTGGCCAGTGGTAATTATTTACGTAGAAATCTAAAAAGTCGATGACATAGCCATGAACTAAACGGTCGTAAACGTTACCTAGTGCTCCACCTAAAATAAAGGCAAAGGCAACCGGCAGCATTTTTTGCGAGCGAGGTGACTGCTTAAGCCACCACAAAATCACTACACTTACCACAACAGCAATGGCAGTGAAGAACCAACGCTGCCAGCCACCCGCATTTTCTAGAAAGCTAAATGCGGCACCGTAGTTATGAACATACGTGAAGTTAAAAAACGGTAACACTTGAATCGACTGATAAAGCGACATAGTGTCGATGACCGTATATTTGCTCCATTGGTCTAGGATAAACGCTAACGCGCTTATCCATAGAAATCGCAATCCAGTTTCGCGAAAAAGCTTAAGCATAATGACGCGTTTCCCCGTCACCATCAATGTTCGTCACACAGCGGCCACACAGTTCTTCGTGTCCTTCGTGTGAACCAACATCTTCGCGATGATGCCAGCAACGTACGCATTTTTCGCCGTTTGCCTTATTTACAGTTAACCACAAACCGTCGACGCTTGTCGCTTTAGCACCAATTGGCGCGCTATCTACTTTAGTCAGCGTTACGCCTGATGTAATAAGCACAAAGCGAAGCTCGTCTTCTAGTTTGTTCAATACGTCGTGTAGCGACTCTGTTGCATAGAGCTCAATACTCGCTTCCAGAGAGCCACCTAGCTCACCATCTTTACGTGCCTGTTCCATCGCCTGGTTTGCCGCGTCTTTTACGCTTAGTACTTGATGCCAAAGGTTATCGTTAAATGTCTCACTTTGGGTGAAACCGTTAAAACCTTCATACCAGGTTTCAGTAAACACAAACTCGCTGCGCTCACCCGGTAACGTTTCCCAGATTTCCTGTGCAGTGAAGCTCATTACCGGCGCCATCCAGCGAACAAGCGCTTCAACAATATGGTACATCGCCGTTTGACAAGAGCGCCGTGCAAGACCATCAGCTTTAGCGGTGTATTGACGATCTTTAATAACGTCTAAATAGAATGAGCCCAGCTCAATTGAGCAGAAGTGCATAAGCTTTTGCGACACAACGAGCAAATCGTACTTTTCGTATGCTTCAATCAGCTCTTCTTGTAGCGCCTTGGCACGGGCAACAATCCAGCGATCCAGTGCTACCATCTCGTTTTCTGCTACCGCATCTTCAACGTTGAAGCCATTGAGGTTTGCAAGAAGGAATCGTGACGTGTTGCGTACACGGCGATACGCATCTGCGGCCCGCTTTAGAATTTCATCCGATACCGCTATTTCACCGCGGTAATCAGTCGACGCAACCCATAAACGAAGAATATCAGCACCTAGTTTGTTGGTAACTTCCTGAGGGGCTACAACGTTACCTACCGATTTCGACATTTTTCTGCCGTGCGCATCTACCGTAAAGCCGTGGGTTAACACTTCTTTATATGGCGCGTGACCGTGCATGGCGGTTGACGACATCAATGATGACATGAACCAGCCACGGTGTTGGTCTGAACCTTCAAGGTATAAGTCAGCAGAAGCCGGAATGTCATCGCGGCGGTCTACGACAAAGTAGTGTGTTACGCCTGAGTCAAACCACACATCTAAGGTGTCGGTAACTTTGTCGTAGTTATCTAAATCACTGCCTAGTAGCTCGGCGTCATCTAAATCCCACCACGCTTGAATACCTTTAGATTCTACTTCAAGCGCCACTTTTTCCATTAACGCTGAAGACTCTGGGTGAATTTCGCCGGTAAGTTTATGAACGTACAAAGGAATGGGGACACCCCACGTACGTTGGCGTGAAATACACCAATCAGGACGACCTTCGACCATTTTTTCAATGCGATTTTGGCCCCAGTCTGGGATCCATTTCGTTTGTTTGATTTGTTCAAGAGATTCAGCGCGTAGCCCTTTCTTGTCCATGCTGATAAACCACTGAGGGGTAGCGCGGAAAATAATAGGTGTTTTGTGACGCCAGCAGTGTGGGTAGCTGTGCTCGTATTTTACGTTTAATACAAGGTTACCCTTTTCTTTCACCGTCTCAATAATTTCATCGTTAGCTTTAAATACAAACTTGCCTGCGAATAACGGGGTGTTTTCAAGGTACACACCATTGTTACCTACCGGATTATAAACTTCGATATCGTATTGCTTGCCAACGTTGAAGTCGTCAACACCGTGGGCAGGTGCGGTGTGTACACAGCCAGTACCTGATTCAGTGGTGACGTGGTCGCCTAGAATCAGTGGTACTTCAAGGTCTAAGAACGGGTGATTAACTTTAAGCTTATCAAGTGCTTCACCGGTACAGGTTGCCACTTCACGGAAATCTTCTACGCCGTAACGGTTCATACAGCTTTCAAGCAGGTCTTGCGCTACTACCAACCATTCGTTTGATGGCTGCACTTCAACAATTGCGTAGGTAAGTTCAGGGTGTAAGCTAATTGCACGGTTTGCAGGTAGCGTCCACGGCGTGGTAGTCCAAATAACAACGCCAGCTTTGTGAGCGGTTAAATCAGCTTCAGACACGCCAAACGCTTCTGCAATAGCCGTCACATCAGCCACTGGGAACTTTACATCGATAGCTGGCGACACTTTATCTTTGTACTCGACTTCGGCTTCTGCAAGTGCAGAGCCGCAATCAGTACACCAATGTACTGGCTTAAAGCCTTTCTCTAAGTGACCAGAGTCAACAATTTTGCCTAGCGCTCGAATAATATCGGCTTCAGACTTGAAGTCCATGGTTTTGTAAGGGTTATCCCACTCACCAAATACGCCTAAGCGTTTGAAGTCAGCCATTTGACCGTCAATTTGCTTTTGCGCATATTCGCGACATTTTTGGCGGAATTGTGCAGCGGAAACTTTTTTGCCCGGCTTACCCACTTTCTTTTCTACCATTAACTCAATAGGCAGACCGTGACAGTCCCATCCTGGAACATAAGGAGAGTCGAAGTCAGAAAGGTTTTTAGACTTTACAATAATGTCTTTAAGAATTTTATTAACCGCGTGACCAATGTGAATATCGCCATTTGCATAAGGAGGGCCGTCGTGAAGAATAAACGGCTTTTTGCCTTTCTTCGCTTCACGAATCTTGCTGTATACCCCTTTTTCCTGCCAGTCTTTAAGCATTTTCGGCTCGCGCTGAGCAAGGTTACCGCGCATCGGAAACGCAGTTTCTGGAAGGTTCAATGTGGCTTTGTAATCACTCATAAAATTGTATTATCCGGTTACCTTAGTTTTCACCCAATGCGGTAGCGCATTGTAAAGGCGATATTCATTTTGCGATGTTTATTTGCAATATTGCGTTGTTCTGGCAGAGGCAAGAGCAACTTAACGTGTTTTAGCACAGTGATGATGTTGAGCGGCTACTTCAATAAGAGACGAAGCTCTGTTTGAAAATGAACCCAATACGCGCCATTACGGTCTGCGACTTTATCACGTTTAACTATGCTAATAACAGACGGGCTTTCGCCGCATCTGCTTGAATTTGGTCTTTTAATGCCTCAAACGAAGCAAATTTAATTTCATCTCTAATTTTTGCCATCGGAAAGACAGTAATTGGTTTTCCATATAAGTCAGATGACAAATCGAAAATATGTACTTCCAGCTGATTTCTGACACCGTTTAGCGTCGGGCGAGTGCCAATGTTGGCAACCCCATTAAAGTGTTTTCCATCCACATCAACGCGCACCGCGAATACTCCGTGAATTGGCGTTTTTTGACGCTTTAACATTACATTAGCCGTTGGAAACCCAATAGTACGACCCTTTTTCTCGCCGTGAACTACCCTGCCATGAATAGCAAAGGGGCGGCCTAACATTTCTTTTGCCAGCCCAAAGTCGCCGTCAGCGAGCGCCTCGCGCACCGCTGTCGAGCTTATACGGTGAGCATGCATGGTAAAGCTATGGGTACTCACAACGTCGAAACCGTATTGTTCGCCAGCAGCTTGAAGCATTTTAAAGTCGCCTTTACGACCATGCCCAAAGCGGAAATCGTCACCTACAACTAAAAATTTTACGCCCAGTTTGTCCACCAGCAAATCGTGAACAAAGGTGTCCGCACTTTGTTGAGCAAACTGAGCGTTAAATCGAACCGCCAGTAGCCTATCCACGCCCTGTTGTCGCAATAATTCATATTTTTCACGAAGTGGACTGATGCGCGCGGGCGCTTTATCAGGCATGAACACTTCTTCAGGCTGTGGTTCAAACACCATAACGGTGGCAGGAAGCGAAAGCGACTTTGCCTTTTCAAGCACATTGGCCAGTACAGCTTGATGACCACGGTGTACGCCGTCGAACTTGCCAATAGTGAGCACGCACCCTTTGTGATGCGGTTTTACATTGTTTAGCCCGCGGATAAATTCCACTGTTAGCCACTACCTTTTTAACTGCTAGAAAATCAAAGCTCGCGATTATAGCCGACCCCGAGCACAATACCAAGCACGCGCGCGCTATTCGCGCGGCCAGCTTGAAGGACTATTCCCCGCCACTCCTAAAGTGCCGCGGGCGCATCCCCAGCCCCACCATCGTTATCATAAACAACAACACCGAGAGTCCAATGGTTATCCCTACCTCTACCATTTGTGCAGAAAGGGATAAATCAAAGAAGGCTAAGCCTTGGTCTCTGTAATAAATAAGCGCCCCCATCGCGGTGCTCGCAACAATAACCCGGGCTATAAATAACACCGACGTGCGACTTAGCGCAAACACCCCTTGGCGATGTAACGTAATGTAAAGCAGTACAGCATTGAGTGTAGCCGACATACTGGTAGCGATAGCCAAGCCTACGTATCCAAAAGGTATGGCCAAAACAACATTGAACACCATATTCGCTACCATGCACCAAATGCCAAATTTTACCGGTGTTTTGGTGTCTTGACGGGAGTAAAAACCAGGCGCTAAGACTTTTACCAACATGAAGCTAAGTAAACCAAATGAGTAAGCCGTTAGCGAGTAGGACGCCATGATGGCAGTCTCTGCAGTGAATGCACCACGCTGAAAAATAACCGTTAAAATAGGGCGTGCCATTACGCCTAAGCCTACAGCTGCCGGTATGCCTAATAGGCACACCATACGAAATGCCCAATCAATATTGGCTGCGAAAGCTTTGGGGTTTTTGCTTACATGGTTTCGCGACAACGTTGGTAGGATTACCGTTGCAATGGCAATACCAAACAAGCCTAATGGAAACTCTAGTAGCCGGTCTGAATAGTACAACCAGCTTATGGACCCCGTAACAAGAAAGCTGGCAATAAAGGTATCAAATAACAAATTGATTTGACCAACCGACACGCCAAATAGCGCTGGGATCATTAACGTGCGTACCTTTACAACATTTTCATCATGCCAGCCCCATTTGGGCTTTACCAAAAGCCCCGCTTTAAATAAAAACGGAAGTTGAAAAAGGAACTGCACGATACCACCGATAAATACCCCCCACGCTAAGGCGTAAGCAGGCTGTTCTAAAGTAGGCGCTAACAGTATTGCGCAGGTGATAATACATACGTTAAGGAGAACTGGCGTAAAGGCGGCAACGGCAAATTTATTCAGTGTATTTAAAATTGCCCCGGCCAGCCCGGTTAGTGAGATAAACGCTAAATAAGGAAAGGTAATTTTCAGCATGGTCGAGGCCAAGACAAACTTATCCCCTCCCGCGTCACCCTCAAGCCACGCCACAAACCACCCTGTGCCGAACAGGGCCGCAAGGACGGGCGAGGCAATAACACCTATAATAGACACCACGAATACAATAGCGCCCAAAGTGCCACTTATTTTAGCCACGAATTCGCGAAGCTGTTTTTTGTCGTCGTTTTCGTGAACCTCGGTTAATACCGGAATAAACGCTTGTGCAAATGCGCCTTCAGCGAAAAGACGACGAAGAAAATTGGGGATTTTATTGGCAAAGAAAAATACGTCTGCTGCTGCCCCATCGCCCATTAAGCGAGCAACGACAACGTCGCGCACTAAACCTAACACGCGAGAGACCAAGGTCATAACGCTAACTATAAGACCTGATTTAATTAACTTCCGTGACACGCCACATTTCCACTAGATAGATAAAAGACAAGGCATTTTTTTGCAAAAGCCATCGCTGTAAAAGTATTGCCCTGCTACCCCGCCCCTACGACGCTGCTACCGAGCAGACCAAAGGGAGCGAGGTCTAACGCCTCTATTAAGCGAGCCATAATAGCGAAAGGCCATGAGTGGTGAAACGATTTATTCAAAATAGTTGTGCATCTTTGTGAAGTTTCTTGCTATAATCCGCGCCCGATATGGGGTGCTGTATAACTGCATATCTAACGTTTTTAATGTTTGCAAAGGATATCTATTAAGATATACCTGTTAAATGTCGCAAAGAATGTGCAACGTGTTGAGCATACTTTGTGTTCAATAGCTTGCGCGTTTTAACGCGAAACGATTTAAGTTTTAAACCGTTTGACATTTGGGCGTTTGATAGGCACAATCCGCACCCTCGTTTTTGACATGAATTTATTTTGGGAGTTACACCTTGGCTAACATTAAGTCTGCTAAGAAGCGTGCAATCCAAGCCGAAAAGCGTCGCCAGCATAACGCTAGCCGTCGTTCGATGACTCGTACAAGCATCAAGAAAGTAATCGCTGCAATTGCTAGCGGTGACAAAGAAGCTGCACAAGCTGCACTTTCTGCTGCTACTCCAGTACTTGACAGAATGGCTACTAAAGGCTTGATTCACAAGAACAAAGCTGCTCGTCATAAGAGCCGTCTAGCTGCACAAATCAAAGCACTAGGCTAATCTTAAAGATTAGTAGTTAAAAAAGCGCCCTACGGCGCTTTTTTTGTACCTGTAATCAAATAAAGGTTTATTTATTGTTTTAGAATAAACTTTAGACTTACAAGTATAAAGCCCGCCATTAGGCGAGCTCTACCACAAGGTAAAAGGTCTTTCCGCTGTGTTCGCACTTTAAGCTATACGCTATCAGCTCATCTTCCTTATTGAGCTTGCCGGAGCGATACGCATGATCCAGTGAAGAATTGCCCAAGGCCAGCTTGGCACAAAAGCGTTCGCCTTCTCTTTATTAATTGCATTGACCATAGCGCGACAGCCCACATCGGTATCAACAATAAACGGCACCTTTTCAACTTTTTCATTTATTTCGCTGCGAATAAAGCCAGGATGAATGCAGGTGACGTTAATCGGCGTATTCATTACATCCATTCGAATACCTTCAGTCATAGACGTTAGTCCTGCCTTTGTAGCTGCGTAAACGGTCATAGCACGTCTAAACCCGCGCACAGCGCTTATAGATGAAATCGTTACTAGATGACCACTATTTTGTGCTCTAAAGATGGCCATAGCCGCCTCGCATTGCGCGAGCGCCGACACAAAGTTAGTTACCGCGGTTTGCTTATTGGCGTTAAAATACCCTGTACCAATTGAGGCTCCCTTCCCCATCCCTGCATTCACGATGACTCTATCGAGTGTTCCCATGTCTGCTTTGAACCCGTCAAATATCTCAAAAACTGCATCGTGATCGTTAACATCTAAAGAGCGAATATAAACGTCTATATTTGGGTTTATAATAAGTAGCTCTTCTTTGAGTTTTTCTAAATTTTCAAAGCGTCTAGCACATAGCGCCAAGTTACAGCCTTGTTTGGCAAACTCTATAGCCATGCCTTTTCCCAAGCCAGAGCTTGCGCCTGTGATCAGAATATTTTGTCTTGTTGTCATTATGGTTTTCCTGATGCTTTAATGGCCTTATTACAACGCCACATTAAGTAATGAATGAAGATCCAAAAATTTTTAAAGGCTGGATTATTTGTTTGCTTGTGGTGATAGCGATAGTAAATTTGCTGGGCAATGCCGGCTAGGCGGAAAAGCCCGTAAACCTCATAAAAGGTAAAATCATCTACATCTATCTCCATTTCTTTACAATAATACGCCACCACTTGCTTACGACTTAGCATGCCGGGTAAATGCGTGGGCTGCCTACGAGTAGACTGGGCTAAAAAGTCGTCGTCGGCTTGTACCCAATAGGCCAAGGTGTTACCCAAGTCCATAAGTGGGTCGCCCAAGGTTGCTAGTTCCCAATCCAACACGCCCATAATTTGTGTGTAGTCTTCTGGCTTTAACACCACATTATCGAACCGGAAATCGTTGTGAGTAATACAAATACGCTCATTAGCGGGCATGTTATTTTCTAACCAGCGCATAACTTTTTTACCCGACGGTACGTTCCACGTTTTCGCTTTGCTATAGCGTGCGCTCCAGCCGCTGATTTGACGCTCTATGTACCCAGCGCCTTTTCCTAAGTGTTCAAGCCCCGCTTTTTGGTAATCGACTTTATGCAGCTCAATTAAACTATCAAGTACATTAGTGCAAAGCTGCTTTGTTTGCAGCTCTGTTGTCTCTAAACCTCTGGGTAAGTTCTTTCTGGGAATCACGCCAGTAAACTTTTCCATTACGTAGAACTCAGTGCCTAATATGCTTTCATCTTCACAAAGCCCAAGCATCTCTGGCACATAACGGTAGACGGGTTTTAGCGCATGCTGCAACCGGTATTCCCGGCCCATATCGTGAGCCCCTTTCGCCTTTGTACCCGCCGGAGCCCTGCGCAAGATTAGCGAGAATTGTTGGTAATTGTCTTGGCTACTCTCTTGGTTGTCACCTTGGTAGTCTAAGCAGTATGTCCAATTGGAAGCGCCACCGGAATACTGGGTTACTTTAGGCAGAGTATTGCTACTTCGAATAGCGACAGACAACGATGGATCGGTTGCGCTAATATTATCTTTAAGCCAGCTGTGTACGGCACTGACGTCTAGTTCTTCGCCCTTGCGCACGCTGTCTGCTTTATCTACGACGTGTTGTTGCATATGTCATTCTTCTTTTAATTATATTTTAAAACACTTATTCCCAACGAAGCTATTTAAGCGCCTATTTAAAAGCCTTATAAGAACCGGCTTCTGCTTTTACCCTGTTTTTGCGCAAGTTCAAATGAGCATGCCCAAAGAGTTCGGCGATAGTGTGTAGGGCAAAAAGATGTTAATTTAAAAATTAGTTCTGCTTTTCCATTGACCGTTTCATCGTCTTGGTTTGATAGAGCATATTGCTTATATAACGCTGGGTTGGTAGCAGCTTTTTCAGCAGGAAAGCGCGTTTACCTAATTTGTGAGTAAGAATTAGGAACTGCTTTTTACTAACTTGTTGGTAAATGGACTCGGCTACGTCTTCCTTCGTCATATCAGCCTTGGCAAAAAACTTATTGATCATCTTGTGCGAGGCCGGATTATTGCTTCGCATCGACTCATCGAGATTCGTTTTAAAGAAGCTGGGACAAACCACACTAACATTAATATTGTCGGGGGCTAGCTCCAACTTCATGGTTTCTGAAAACGATACCACAGCGGCTTTCACCGCGTTGTAACTTCCCATGTAAGGAATAGGCGTTAACCCCGCTTGCGATGCGATATTAATAAAGTAGCCACCGCCTTGTTTGCGCATTATCGGTAAGAGTGCACGACTTACTCTTACCATACCGAGTACGTTAATATCGAAAACCCATTGCCACTGGTCTATGGTTTCATCTAAGAGGCTACCGCCAGTAGCAACGCCGGCATTATTAAACACAGTGTCAATACCGCCCCAGCGCGCTTCAATAGTTTGAGCCAGCGTCTCAACATCACTATCAGAGGTGATATCACAATGCACATAAAAGGCTTTGGCACCTTGTGTAGTAAGCGTATTTACTGTTTCATCGCCCCTTTCTTGATTGATGTCAGCAATGCAAATTTCTATACCCCCTTCTTTGCCTTTCCACTTTTCCGCCCACTTAAAGGCAATGGCTTGGCCTAAGCCGGTGGCGCCACCGGTAATCAATACGCGCATGGTATGTTTCCTACTTGTTCTGGTTTCATTATTCTTATTCAGTTGTTCTGTTTGCACTGTACTTGGCGCATGTAAACAGAGCGCCTTATCAGTCCAATCATACCGACTCTGTCTTGTGTAAAGATCCTAATTCTTGACCGTTTCGCATTGTTCGCTTTGCCCACACGGCTAATAAGGCGGGGCCAATATACATAGCGATACCATAAACGCCTGGCGCAATTGCATAGTCAGGCGCATCTAAAAAGGTTATGCATATCAGCATAGCAAGGGCAGCATTTTGAACTCCTATCTCAATTGCCAGGGTAAGTGAGTCTTTGAACACCAGTTTTGATGACTTGGCTAATAAAAGCCCTAGCAGCACCGAAGAAAGATTAAGCGTTACGCAAACCAAAAACGCGCTTTCAAGCGACGACGCTAAGCTATGTCTTTCAGAAACCAATACGCCAACGATCATGAGCAACATAAAGTACATGGAAAACTGTCGAAAGAAGTTCTCAGTCTTCATTGCAAACGGCGTATTAAAGCGACGAATTGTCATTCCAATGATAACCGGTAAGATTGAAACGCCAACCAGGCCAGTTACGGTTTGAAATATAGAAA
The DNA here is from genome assembly GCF_054968525.1 of Alteromonas sp. G5_S2_22_S1. NCBI lineage: Bacteria > Pseudomonadati > Pseudomonadota > Gammaproteobacteria > Alteromonadales > Alteromonadaceae > Alteromonas > Alteromonas sp. G5_S2_22_S1. The sequence goes on from NZ_JBQKUJ010000020.1 coordinate 82,116, forward strand.
ACTCGGGGGCATTTTCTTTTACAAAGTAATCGATAGCAAATTGAATAATAAACGGCGTAGTGAACACGCAGGCAATGGTTGAAATTGCGGTTAAGCTAACTGAAAGGGCTAGATTGGCTTTTGCAATGTGGCTAATTAAATTGCTGGTAGTACCGCCTGGACATGCTGCTAATACCATAACACCCACAGCAATATAGTCGGGCACTCCAAACGCAATACATAAACCTAAAGCTAGCAAAGGCAACAAGATAATTTGACCTATAAAGCCGGTTACGACCGCCTTAGGCGCTTTAATCAATCGGGCAAAGTCAGCAAGGGTTAGGGTTAGCCCCATGCCAAACATCACAAATGCCAACGCTAGAGGTAACAACACCTCGGTAAGTACAGATGCCTGCATGCACACGCCCCTTACAAAAGAAACCTTTTATTAACATTTAACACAGTGTACTCTGTTCAACAATAAATAGAAATGATGCCTTATTATGGAAACCCATAAATAATATGCATGGAAAATTAGATTTTAATTTGTTTGTGGTGCTACGTGCAGTCTATGAGCACGGCAGTATTACGAAAGCCGCTAATGCACTACATATTACTCAGCCTGCAGTAAGTCACGCATTAGGGCGGTTACGAGATAAATTTGATGATCCTCTGTTTATTCGTCACGGGCGACAAGTAATCCCTACCCCGTTCTGCCAAGGCATCATTACATCGGTCGTGACATCAATTGAAACCCTTGAAAATACCTTAAAAGGCAAGGTGGAGTTCGATATAGGTGATAAACCACGCACGGTTAATCTTGGACTGCGCGATATTCTAGAATCTATATTTTTTCCGACGATAATTCCTGAACTTGTTCAAAACACGCCTAATATCACGGTAAATAGCAGGCAGGTAACCTGGCCCGAACTTGCCCCGGCACTTACTAACAAAGAGATTGATATCGTCATTGATGCCCTCGTTCCTACCAGCAGTGAGATACGTTCTCAGTTTATCTGCGAGGAAACCTTTGTTGTGGTGTGTGCACCAACTAATAGCTACCTAGACAACCCCAGTATTGAGCACTACTCAGCAGCACAGCATGCGCTTGTGTCTTTAAAAGATTCAAAGCTGGACACTGTTGATCTCGCCCTTGCCCAACACAATTTGCATCGAAAAATATCCCTTCAATGTGAGCACTACTTTGCCGCTGTTAATGTAGTGAGTCAGTGCGGCCTTTTGCTGACAATGCCAACACGATTTGCTCAACAATTCAGTAATAAATTCGATATTGAAATCTTGCCCCTTCCGTTTGAGGTACCGCCACTCCCCGTACACATGTACTGGCATAAAAATGCCGATGAGGATTTAGTAAATATATGGATGCGGGAGAAGCTTTTAGAAGTGGCGAATAAGTTGGGGCTAT
>NZ_JBQKUJ010000021.1:0-57368 GCF_054968525.1 Alteromonas sp. G5_S2_22_S1
CTCTATTAATGTAACACGAGGGGCCGTAATGAAAGAGGTTAAGATGTCTGTAATCACAAAAGAAAAAATCACCAGAAAACCCTTCGCAGATAAGAAAAATTACCCTTACGGCTTTGCGCGTTCAGGAGATTTTTCAATTAACGAGAGCAAGCTTTTGCAAGGTTACGGAAGCTTGTTTGCTGCACTGGTTGACGGAAAGATCACGCCGGGAAACGACGAAGAACAAGCCTATCTAGCGTCGGCGCTTGGCCATCGCGAGCCCGCAACTTCTCAAGAAAAAGCGTGGTTAAAATACCAAGCGCGAATTAATAGACCAAAGACCGCTAGCATTTATGGCTCTAAGCGCCCATCTGCAGAAGAGGTTGACGATGATGAAGATATAAGCGATAACAGTGACATTGATATTAGCCTCGATGATTAAGGCTTTGCCTTCATTTACAAACGGTAGATAAAGGCGCTTTCTTTTCGCTCGTCATTTTTATTGTTCACACTGTTAATATTGTGTAAATAATTATCCTATTTTTTGTCAATTCAATACTGATGTCGAAATATTTATCCTAATTATTGCGAATATTGGGATATATATCTCACTTTTACGCAATTTGGTGTTTTATCTTCCTATTACCTTAGATATAGTCGGGGCATCGTCAACGTACGCTGACAAACCCCCCAACCCATTACAGGAGAAAGCACTGTGAAAATGATGTCGGGCGCAGCCATGGTGGTTGAAGCGCTAAAAGATGTAGGAGTGACACACGTGTTCGGTTACCCAGGTGGTGCCGTACTAGACATTTATGATGCGTTATTTGCGCAAGATGATGTCAAACACGTCCTCGTACGTCATGAACAGGCAGCCGCCCACATGGCGGATGGTTATGCACGTTCAACTGGCAAAACCGGCACAGTGCTCGTCACATCAGGTCCAGGCGCAACGAATACTATTACAGGTATTGCTACTGCGTACATGGACTCTATCCCGATGGTAATTTTATCGGGACAGGTGCCGTCGAAGCACATCGGTGAAGACGCATTCCAAGAAACTGACATGGTAGGGTGCTCGCGTCCTATCGTTAAGCACAGCTTCTTGGTTAAGCGCGCGGTTGATATTCCAGAAGCGATTGCTAAAGCCTATTATATTGCTAACACTGGCCGTCCAGGGCCGGTGGTTGTAGATTTGCCAAAAGATATTGTTAACGTAGCGGAAGAGCACCCTTATGTGTATCCAACTGACGTTACCATGCGTTCTTATAACCCTACCGAAAAGGGCCACCCTAAGCAGGTTAAGAAAGCGGTCGAGTCGCTACTTAAAGCAGAACGTCCAGTATTATATGTAGGTGGTGGTGCAGTAGCTTGCGACGCGTCAGAAAAAGTTATTGAGTTAGCTGAAAAGCTAAATTCTCCGGTAACTTGTACGCTGATGGGTCTTGGTGCTATGCCGGGAACACACAAGCAATTCATTGGTATGCTTGGTATGCATGGTACGCTTGAAGCGAACAAAACCATGCACAATGCCGACTGTATCATTGCGCTAGGTGCTCGTTTTGATGACCGTGTTACCAATAACGTTGATAAATTCTGCCCTCATGCAGATATTATCCATGTCGATATCGACCCTGCCTCAATCTCTAAAACCGTAAATGCACATATTCCAGTGGTGGGTTCGGTAGATAAAGTGCTAGATCAAATTTTGAGCCAGGTAAATAAGAAAGATTTATCTTCTCAAAGTGACAAGTTAGCCGACTGGTGGCAGCAAATTGAAACCTGGCGTACACGTCAGTGTTTGAACTACGAGCAAGGCGAAGAGGTCATTAAGCCTCAGCGCGTTATTGAGGCACTATACAAGCATACCGACGGCAAGGCTTATGTAAGCTCAGATGTAGGTCAGCACCAAATGTTTGCTGCGCTTTATTACCCGTATGACAAACCGCGCCAGTGGATTAACTCTGGTGGTCTAGGCACCATGGGCTTTGGTTTGCCGGCGGCGATGGGCGTACAGTTTGCACACCCAGGTTCAACCTCTGTGGTAGTAACGGGTGACGGCAGTATTCAAATGAATATCCAGGAGCTATCTACCTGTTTGCAATACAACTTGCCTATTAAAATTATCTCGTTGAATAACCGTGCGCTGGGTATGGTGCGTCAATGGCAAGATATGATTTATAAAGGGCGTCACTCACACTCTTACATGGATTCAATGCCAGACTTTGTAAAGTTAGCAGAAGCTTACGGGCACGTAGGCATTAAAGTAGACAAACTTGACGAGCTAGATGCGGCTATGGAGAAATGTTTCAGCTACACAGATCGCCTCGTGTTTATGGACATAGCAGTAGACCAAAACGAACACGTATATCCAATGCAAATTAAGTTTGGCGCAATGGATGACATGCGCTTAAGCAAGACGGAGCGAACCTGATGAAACGTATTATCTCAGTATTAATGGAAAACGCCCCAGGCGCACTATCACGTATCGTAGGCGTGTTCTCGCAACGTGGCTACAACGTAGATTCACTTTGTGTTGCACCCACTGACGATGAGAGCCTATCGCGCCTCACTATTATCACCCACGGCGACGACAAGGTTATCGAGCAAATCACTAAGCAAGTCAACAAGCTTATCGATGTGCTAAAAGTTGTTGATTTAACAGAAGGCACGCACATTGAACGTGAACTTATGTTGATTAAAGTGGCAACCCGCACTGAGTCTGTAAGAGCCGAGGTGAAGCGCAACGCAGATATTTTCCGTGCGCGCATTGTGGATGTGAACGTAAATAACTACACCATAGAGATCACGGGCACCTCTGATAAGCTAGATGCGTTTGCCACCACTATGGGGCAATGTGCAGAAATTATCGAGTCATCGCGCACGGGCGTGTGTGGACTGGCACGAGGTGACAGGGCGCTGCGCCCCTAAGTTACACGGCGTTGCGGTAAAATGTTGAAAAAGCTGTCAATCTGACAGCTTTTTTTGTTATCGCCAATAAAAATGGTTACTGCAGTCTTATGCGCAGCTTTATCTAAATGAATAGATTATTGTTAAGGTAAGGATGGTGCTCTTAGCGCGTTTAGGTATCTTTCCCATAGTATGCCTCTACCCGAAGCGCTACGCCGTATGATGTTTTAAAGTCTTCGTTGCGCAGCCATAATACGAAAGGTTCCACTTCAAAAAATAGCCAATCGCGCAGCGTGTTGTTACGCCACCTAAAACCCGTGTATACCTCTTCTACGCGATAGTTAGGCTGACTAAGTCCTTCCACCAAAAAATGGGGAATAATGGCGTTATGTTGGTCTACAGAAAATAAATGGTGCACCTCGTGGCGCCACAGCCAGTCGTTCGTATCATCGCGGAAATAAAATCGGTTATTCTGTCTGACGAGGTGTTTCTTATTGATTTCGTATTGGAAGGCGACCCCAGCTTCTGCACCTAATCGGTCGCGAGTGTAATAGTAGAGCTCTGCATCATATAACATGGCCCACTGATTCGAAAAGGCAAGGGCATCTCTGTAACGTGTTTTTGCGTATAGCTGGTCCCGTCTACCTGCCCCAATTCTGTACGAGTAGTGTGAATCTTGCTCTGGTCTAAAGCGAAGCGCAATGGTGGTTCTGTCTCTATCGTTAGCATTAACATTACGCGCTGCACGAACAGTATTGTCTTGGTTCTCATCCTCATTATCACTAACTAATAAATCCACGCGTTCTTGGAGCGCAGGAAGCCTAACTCTTACGCGAAAGCGCAGATCCGTATCAGATAGCATTCCGCTTCTCGGCTCCCAAGCAAGCTGAATGCGGCCCTCTGCTCTGGCTTGTTTTTGCCCTTGCCCGTAGCTGTTGTCATCGCTCTCAAATAAACCGTCTAGCTGCTTTACCGTAAAGTCCATGGTATCAGTGAAGCTTCGCTGCCAAATATCGAACCAGGCGTTGGTGGGGGGAAGTGACGAAGGCGACAACGTTGTGTCGTCGGCATACTTCTGACTTATTGCGCTTTCATACTCCCGATGTTGAATATTAAGTGCCGTGCTTTGTACACTGGTCGCATTTACGGGGGCGTTCACCGTGGGGGTACGGGGGACGGATGCTAGAGGGGTGGTGAGTAGCATATGGCAATAAGCCACAGTAAGGCATAGCATTACTCACTAACTCCTTGTAAAAATTAGAATAGTTGAATGTTTTAAGTATTCGTATTACGCATATACAGAGCATGGATTGTCACAGGCAAAACGTCAATCTTTATTCATTGACGTAAATATTCAGGTGAAAGCAATGGCCGGCAATGGCATACTGTCTCAATCGATGTTAGGGAGATTAATTTTATGGGTGGTATTAGTATTTGGCAGTTGCTGATTATACTGGTTATCGTAGTGCTTTTATTCGGTACTAAGCGACTTAAAGGCATCGGCACAGATTTAGGCGGTGCAATTAAAGGCTTCAAAAAAGCAGTCAGCGAAGAAGAAAAAGACGCAGACTTCGAACAAAAGAAGCAAGTTGAAGAAAAGTCAGCTGCAGAGCCTGTTTCAACAGAGACGCAGAGCGACGTTAAAGAAAAATCCTAATGTTCGATATCGGCTTTTGGGAGCTATTGGTTGTTGGCGTATTGGCACTGCTTATTTTGGGGCCAGAAAGACTGCCAGGGGCCATGCGCTCAACCATCAATACAATTCGTAGTGTACGAAATGTAGCAACCGGCTTTAAGCAAGAAGTTGAGCATCAGTTGCGTGTGCACGAATTGCATGAGAATTTGAAAAAAGCAGAGCAACAAGGGCTTAAAGATCTTTCACCTGAACTTGAACAAAGTGTCGATGAGCTTAAAAAAGCTGCAGAGTCGGTTCAAGAACCTTACAAAAAGCAATAGATGTCTGACGCTAACAACCTAATTTCTCATTTAATTGAACTGCGCAGTCGTATTCTCAAAGCGCTTTTGAGTGTACTGGTTGTGTTTATTTGTCTAGCCGCATTTGCACAGGACCTTTACCAGCTATTAGCGATGCCGCTGCTTGAAACCCTGCCTGAAAATTCAAGTATGATTGCAACTGACGTTGCGTCACCTTTTTTCGCACCTTTCAAGCTAACGTTGGTGTTATCATTTTTTATTGCGATCCCTTATGTGCTGTACCAGGTGTGGGGCTTTGTAGCGCCAGGTCTGTATCGAAACGAGAAACGTTTAGTGGCGCCGCTACTGCTATCCAGTACGCTACTTTTTTACGCAGGCATGGCTTTCGCCTATTTCGTGGTATTTCCGATAGCCTTCGCGTTTTTTACTAGTGTTGCGCCAGAGGGAGTAACGGTAAGTACGGACATCTCAAGCTATTTAAACTTCGTATTGAAACTGTTTTTTGCATTTGGGGTCTCATTCGAGATACCAATAGCCATTATTTTAATGTGTTGGACCGGTGTCACCGATGCTAAATCATTACGCGCCAAGCGCCCCTATGTGGTTGTTGGTGCTTTTGTTGTGGGTATGTTGCTAACCCCCCCTGATATTATCTCTCAAACACTATTAGCGATTCCCATGTGGCTGTTGTTCGAGGTTGGGGTCATTGTGGGTGGCTTTTACGCAGGCAAGAAACCTAGCGATGAAGTCTCAGAAGAGTCGCCTGACAACACATAAAAGTTATTAAAAGAAAGGAATAAAAATGAAAACACGACTACTTTCTCTTGCCACTTTATTGTGTGCTTTTAGCGCGTTTAACGCACATGCTGAATCAATCGGCGATGCAATGGAAACGTGCCGAAATACAGATAATAGTTTAAAGCGCTTAATGTGTTATGACCGGGTGGCTAAGTCACTCGACCAGTACGATGGTGTAAATGCACAAGTTAGTCAGGTGCAGGCCTACAAAGAGGCTAATCGCAATCAAGTTAGCCCTCGTCCTGGTGCAACCCCCGAGCGTGCTGCGACTCAACCAAAAAGTGAGTTTGGTTTAGAGCACAAGCGCGACTTAACCAAAGAAGCGTCTGAAATTGCGGTGAGTATTGACTCTCTTAAAAAGAACCTTCGCGATAAGTATGTCATTACATTTAGCGACGGTTCTGTATGGCAGCAAACTGATGATACCTATATGAAGCTTAAAGAAGGTCAACCCGTTGCGGTAGAGCGCGGATTGTTAGGTGCGTTCTTCTTAAGCGTAGAAGGGCTTAATAAGCGAATGAAAGTAAAACGCGTTAAGTAGATGCCTTGGTTCGATGCGGGTGTCAATTTGCTAGATAAGCGCTTTGACGCTGACGACATTATACAGCGGGCAAAAGATGCTGGCGTGGAAAAGCTCTGTATTATTACCACCCACCCTAATGAGTGGGACGTTGCCGTGTCTCTTTATAACCAATACCCCGATACGTGCTGTTACACAATTGGGGTACATCCTCACAACGCTAAAGACGCTACCCCGAACGACCTGGCACGGTTACGTGAGCTAGCCCAGCAAAAAGGGTGTGTAGCTATCGGTGAATGTGGGTTGGACTTTAATCGAAATTTCTCTCCCCAGCCTGTTCAGCTGTCGATTTTTGAAGCGCAGCTAAAAATAGCCGCAGATGTAAGCCTGCCAGTGTATCTGCATGAAAGAGACGCGTTTGACGAACAGCTGTCTCTTCTAACCCGATATATGCCAAATTTACAAGGCGGCATCGCTCACTGTTTCACCGGTAACGCCGAACAAGTAAAGCAGTATCTAGCCTTAGACCTATATATCGGTATTACGGGCTGGGTGTGTGATGAAAAACGGGGTGAAGCGTTACGAGAAGCCGTAAAGCACATTCCGCTTGAACGCCTTATATTAGAAACAGACGCGCCATATCTCTTTCCCAAAACATTGCGCCCGAGAAAGCGTAATAATGAACCCGCGTTTTTGCCTCACATTGCTAATCAATTAGGCGAATATCTGCAAGTTGAGACTGATAAATTGCGTATTAGCAGTTATGCTAATACATGTGAGTTGTTTTCTCTCAGCTAACATAGGTTTATATGCAGACAAATTTGAAAGCGATGCGCAAATATGATGCGGGTCTCGTATTGATAACGATAGTCGCCGTTGTTGGCTTTATATCCGTGCTGCTTAACCTTTCTCCTTTTTCGAATACTACACCGAAATATTCACAGCTTACCTATTTGCAAGAAGGCGACGAGGAACCCTTAGATTTCGCGAATGTGTCGCAAAAGCCCATGAGTGATTGGCGCCCTGTTGCGTCCCCTGTTAATTTGGGAATGGACAGCAATGTACATTGGTTTTCAATGGTGGTTTCACCAACCCAAACCTCTGAAAGCCGTTTTTTGCTTCATATTGATTACCCATTATTAGATCACATTGATGTTGCCGTATACAGCCAAATTGGCAGTAAACCTATAGTTACGTTTACTGGCGGTGACGCAATACCGTTTGTTAACCGCCCGGTTTCACACGTAAAACCATTGTTTCCGCTTCCTGAAAGTCTGCACTCCCAGCGAATTATCATTCGTGTTCAAACTTCCGGAACAATAAGGTTACCCATTCGGATATGGGAAGAAGCAGAATTTATTTCCTATACCTCAAGTAGAAATCTAGCGTTGGGAATCTTTTTTGGAATTCTCCTCGCAATGGGGGTCAGTAACGCTTTTTTAACGATTACGACGAGTAATACGTCCTTTCTATTTTACTCGGGTTATATTGTTAGTTTAGCGCTAACGTTGGCAACGCTTCACGGCTATGGTTTGGCCTATTTATGGCCAGACAGTACGTGGTTTCAGTCAAAAGCGATTATTGTTTTTGCTAATGCAACTATCATGTTCGCTACAATGTTTACGCGAAGGCTCTTGCCCATTACAACCTATAGTAAAAAGGCTGACAAAGTCGCTCAAACGATAAGTTGGGTTTGTGGTGTGAGTATCCTCGCGGGCCTAATTTTTCCCTATTCACTTATGGTGAAAGCGTTTTTACTGCTACTTACCCTTACCATAATTTTTACTATGTGGTTGGGCGTCTGGTTAACCCTGAAAGGGGTAGTGGTTGCCCGTTATTTTACTATCGCCTGGGGGTTTTTATTAGTTAGTGGTTTAAGTGCTAACTTAGATAACGTAAACATTATTCAGCTGCCTATTTCCTCAAACAACTTACTGATTATTGGCGGGGCTGTAGAGTCATTAATTTTGGCGCTCATTCTCGCGATTAATTACAGCCACAGTCGCGACGATTTAATAGACGCGCAGCAGTTTGCGCTTGAACAGGAAAAACAGGCTAGTACCGCGAAAGAAAGCCTGCTTGAAGTGCAAAAGCGCTACCAAGATGACTTGGAATATAAAGTTGAAGAGCGCACGCTAGAACTTGAAATTACGCTTCGAGAGCTTTCTGAAGTCAATCAAGAGCTTGAAAGACTCAATGCCATAGACCCGCTCACTGGGGCTCACAACCGCAGGCATTTTGATAAGCGCTTACGTTCAGAAGGTAGGCGTAGCCGTCGGGAACAAACACCACTGTCACTTGTTATTATCGACGTCGATCACTTCAAAAAAATCAATGACGAATATGGGCATGATGGGGGAGATGAGTGTTTAATTCATGTAACGAAAGTATTTCAACAACACATCCATCGCCCTACAGATGACTTGTGTCGCATAGGTGGTGAAGAGTTTGCCATTATCCTGCCTAATACCGATTTAGAAGGGGCTTTTCATGTTGCTGAAAACATGCGAAGCAGTCTTGAAGCATCGCCCCTTGAATACGAAAACGAAATGATTAACCTAACCGCCAGTGCCGGCGTATCTACCACAGTAATTGTGGGTGAAGATCACACGCAGCAATTGTTTAAGTTCACTGATGAGCTTTTATATGAAGCAAAAGCGGCAGGGCGTAATAAAGTAATACATAAACAATTACAGGAAAAATTATGACATCTTCACCTTTCCCTCATCGCCGAATGCGCAGACTTCGTGCTAAAGATGCATTGCGGGGGCTTGTGGCAGAGCATCACTTAACGAGTGATGATCTTATCTACCCTGTATTTGTGTTACCGGGAGACAATGCCCGTGAAGCAGTGCCTTCAATGCCGGGTGTGGAACGATTATCTGTCGACCTTCTTGTAGAGGAAGCGGCTAATTGGGTAAAGCTAGGCATCAAAACCCTTGCGCTATTTCCCGTTACCCCGATGAGCCTTAAAACAGAGTGCGCTAGCGAAGCCTTTAACCCACAAGGGCTTGCACAACAAGCAATGAGAGCGCTTAAAAAGGCGTATCCAGAGGTTATGTTGATGTCTGATATCGCGCTAGACCCATTTACTTCACACGGGCAAGATGGGCTGCTTGATGAAAGCGGCTATGTGATGAATGACGAAACCGTTGACGTGCTCATAAAACAGGCGCTCTCACATGCTGAAGCAGGAGCTGATATTGTGGCCCCATCAGATATGATGGACGGCCGAATAGGCAGTATTCGCAACGCGCTTGAGGAAGCAGGCCATATTAACACGTGTATCATGGCGTATTCTGCCAAGTATGCCTCTGCTTACTACGGGCCGTTTCGCGATGCGGTCGGTTCTGCAGCGAATATTAAAGGTGGCAATAAAAAGACCTATCAAATGGACCCTGCTAATACCAATGAAGCCTTGCATGAAATTGCACTAGATATTGAAGAAGGTGCAGACATGGTTATGGTAAAACCGGGTATGCCTTATTTAGACGTGGTTCGACGATGTAAAGATGAGTTCAAAGTGCCCACGTTCGCTTACCAAGTAAGCGGGGAATACGCTATGCACCAAGCGGCATTTGCCAATGGCTGGTTAAATGAGGACGCGGTTATTTTAGAATCGTTATTGGCGTTTAAGCGCGCAGGTGCAGACGGCATTCTAACGTACTTCGCGCCGCAAGCGGCAGCGTTACTTGCCAAGCAAAACGGTAATTAAAAGGGCTACTTGTAAGCCGAATGCTAGACAGAAGACAAAAAATAAAGGCGTGCTTAGCACGCCTTTATTGCAATTACCTTGATAGTAACTACTTACACACCAATTCGAAACCTGCTTTGTGTTGGAGCCAGCATTCGTTAGCGAGCTCAGCATTTATCAGCGGATGCGCTTTTAGCCAACCTTCAGGGAAAGTAAGTGTCCACTTATCTTCCTCGCATAATAAATTTACGTCGGGAATGTGTTTATTTTGACGGCGTAAACATAGCACCACGGCAATACGTAAAATTCGCAGTAACCCTTTTAGCATCGGGCGGTAGTCAATGTGATATTTCTCGAAGGCGTCGATATCAACGGTTAATCGGTGCTGCGAAACTAAATCGCGAATAGCCGCTCTCTGAAGGCGAGTATAGCCGGGTAGGTCGATATGACTTAGGATGTATTCGCCGTGCTCGTGGTGACGCTTATACTCAATATGAAGGCCTATTTCATGTAGCTGTGCTGCGGCACCTAAAATAGTCTCAGTATCTAAATGACAAATGTTCTGTTGCGCGCAGAGCTGATGACACAGCGTTAGCGCTACATGACGAACCGAGTTAGCGTGGTTTTTATCAATGTGATAGCGGTGCTTCACCTGATTTAACGTTTGTTGGCGTCTATCGTTTTCAGTAACGTTATCCAACATACCGTAAATCAGGCCTTCGCGAAGTGCGCCACCAGAGATATTCATGTGCTTAATATGCAGCGCTTCAAATAAACTAATTAAAATTGCCAAACCAGAAGGAAATATGGCTTTTCTGTTTTCTTCTAGCCCTTCAATACTTAAGGTTTTGATGTCCCCGCACTCAATACACTGTTGTTCTAAGTGATACAAATAATCCAAGCGAATGGCATCACTAATCCCTTGTGCGACCAATATTTCAGTAATCGCTTGCGGCGTTCCAGACGCCCCTAAACAGTTTTCCCAGTCAAAGCATAAGAAAGTATCAGACACTTGGGCTATTAATGCATGAGCAGCTTCCTTGGCGTTTTCAAAATTGCTTTTGGTAATGGCACCGTCAGTGAAGTAACGCTCCATAAAGGTAACGCATCCCATATCCAGGCTCTTAAGGTGAATAGGCTGCATGTCATTACCAATAATGATCTCAGTGCTCGCGCCGCCAATATCAATAACTAAGCTATTGCCTTGGTTTGCCGAAGTGTAGGCCACGCCCAAATAAATTTGCCTTGCTTCTTCTTCGCCGCTAATTACTTCAAGCTTGTGATTGAGAATTTCTTCGGCTTTGCGAACAAATAAGTGTGCGTTAGTTGCAAGCCTAAGGGTGGCAGTTGCCACAATTTTGATGTTTGAAGGGGGGATATCCTGCAAGCGTTCCGAGAAGACTTGCAGGCACTGCCAGCCGCGTTCCATGCTCACGTCATCAAGTGCTAAATCATCGTCTAAGCCTGCGGCTAGACGCACTTTCTGTTTTATTTTCCCAATGATTTGAACACTGCCGTTAACGACATGGACAATCACCATGTGAAAACTATTAGAGCCTAAGTCTACGGCGGCATAATACTCGCCGTAGGTTTGTGCATCGTGCTGGAGTTCTGCCTGCATAAAATCTCGTTTCTTATTGGCTACCTTTACGCCTTGTTATTGCGCTCTGTTGTTGCGTTGCTGAGGCTTGCCACGCCCTCTACCGTTACCACGGCGCGCACTATTGCGATTGTTAGGCGTACGTCTTCTGCGTGGTTTAGGAGGCGTTACATCATCAAGAAGCGCGCCGCTGTCATAATCGGTGACAGGAATGGCGTTTTGAATGTATTGCTCAATAGCAGGTAAGTTTAGTGCGTATTTTTCGCAAGCAAAACTAATTGCAATACCACTTTGTCCGGCACGACCAGTACGACCAATACGATGCACGTAGTCTTCCGCATCATCGGGTAGGTCATAATTGAACACGTGTGTCACCGCATCAATGTGTAGACCTCTAGCAGCAACGTCTGTCGCTACCAGAACATCTAACTTACCTTTGGTGAAGTCTTCTAAAATTCCAAGGCGTTTCTTTTGTGGTACATCGCCACTTAGTAAGCCAACGCGATGGCCGTCTGCGGTTAACCAATCAGTGACTTTCTCACAGCTGTGCTTGGTATTGGCGAAGACGATGGCTTTTTCAGGCCACTCTTCTTCAAGTAGCGTAAGAAGCAGCAGCATCTTGTCATCATCAGACGGATAGAAGAGCTCCTGAGAAACGCGTGTGGCAGTTGTTTGCTCGGGGGCTACCTGAACGTGGGTTGGATTATTCATGTGCTCATAGGCCAGTTCCTGAACGCGATAGCTCAGGGTTGCAGAGAACAACATGCTCAAACGCTCACCGGCAGGTGGCATACGGCGGAATAAAAAGCGGATATCTTTAATAAAGCCTAAGTCGAACATACGATCAGCTTCATCAAGTACGGCAACCTGAATGTTTTTCAGGCTAAACACGTTCTGTTTGTAATAGTCCAGAATGCGCCCCGTCGTACCAATTATAATATCCACCCCTTCTTCCAAAGTTTCACGTTGACTTTGGTATCCTTCGCCCCCATAAATCAAACCAAGCGACAATCCGGTATGCTCACTGAGCAGTTTGGCGTCGTTGTAAATTTGAACGGCGAGTTCTCTGGTTGGCGCCATAATAATAGCGCGTGGGCCATTTGATTTGCTGTTATCTACATTTTCTGCTTTGCTTAGCAAATAGTGAAATGTAGCCACCAAAAAGGCAATGGTTTTACCGGTTCCAGTTTGAGCCTGACCTGCAATGTCGTGACCTTCCAATAAAGGAGGCAGTGCAAGTGCTTGAATTGGTGTACAATGTGAAAAATTAGCTGCCGCTAACGCGTCAACAACCTTGCCGTTAATCGGCAGGTCGGAAAAATGAGTATCAGTTAAGTGAGTAGGCATAGCTTATAGCTTATCAGTGCTTGCATTAAAAAACAGTTTCTATATAACACTTATGGTCGGGCTGAGACAAATCAGCGACAGACCAATAATGGAGAAAAGAATGAGCGACAAAATTATCCAGTTATCTGACGATAAATTCGAAGCAGATGTTATCAATGCTGAAGGTCCTGTACTGGTTGACTTCTGGGCCGAATGGTGTGGCCCGTGTAAAATGATCGCACCAATCTTAGAAGAAGTTGCGACCGAGTTTGATGGCAAGTTAACAGTTGGCAAGTTGAATGTCGATGAAAATAACGAAACTCCACCTAAATATGGTATTCGTGGTATTCCTACATTGCTACTTTTCAAAAACGGTAACGTTGCTGCAACGAAAGTTGGCGCGCTATCAAAAGCACAATTAACAGAGTTTCTTAACGAAAACCTTTAATTGATAGCAAATTGAAAGCCGGTGCTAATTATGCGCCGGTTTTTATTAACGCCACAGGTACTTACGTTTCATTCAAGAAGAGTAAGCAACAAATTATTTAACATTTCGGTGGTAAAACGCTGGACGTTGGTTAAATATAGTGCTAACTTTTCCTCAGCGCTCATCCGAGCAGCATTCTGCTTACACCCATATCCGGGTGATATCAAATCTAAACTAGAACAGAGTGACAATAAGTCCTGTAAGCGAAGTTCAAGCACAAAGACCCACCAGTATGAATTTAACTGAATTAAAGAACAAACCAATTAGCGAGTTGGTTAACCTGGCCGAGGAAATGGGCCTGGAAAACATGGCACGCGCCAGAAAACAAGACATCATTTTCTCGATCCTTAAGACGCACGCAAAAAGCGGTGAAGATATCTTTGGGGATGGGGTATTAGAAATTTTACAGGACGGTTTCGGCTTTTTACGCTCAGCTGATTCATCGTATCTAGCAGGCCCTGACGATATTTACGTATCGCCAAGCCAAATCCGACGCTTTAACCTGCGCACCGGTGATACGATTGCTGGAAAGATTCGTCCACCGAAAGACAGCGAACGTTATTTTGCGCTTCTAAAAATCCGCGAAGTTAACTTCGACAAGCCTGAAAACTCACGTAACAAAATCCTCTTTGAAAACCTTACACCGCTACACGCAGCAGATCGCTTGCGCATGGAGCGTGGTAACGGTTCGACCGAAGACATTACAGCACGTGTACTAGATTTGGCGTCACCTATCGGTAAAGGCCAACGTGGTCTTATCGTAGCGCCACCTAAAGCCGGTAAAACACTGCTTCTTCAAAATATTGCTCAGTCAATTGCTGCTAACCACCCCGATTGTGAGTTAATGGTATTGCTTATCGACGAGCGCCCGGAAGAAGTAACGGAGATGCACCGCCTTGTTCAAGGTGAAGTGGTTGCATCAACCTTCGATGAGCCAGCTAGCCGTCACGTACAAGTGGCAGAAATGGTTATCGAAAAAGCCAAACGTCTTGTTGAACACAAAAAAGACGTGGTTATTTTGCTCGACTCAATCACCCGTCTTGCGCGCGCATACAACACGGTTATTCCTTCATCGGGTAAAGTACTTACTGGTGGTGTTGACGCTAACGCGCTTCATAAACCAAAGCGCTTCTTCGGTGCTGCCCGTAACGTAGAAGAGGGCGGAAGTTTAACGATTATCGCCACTGCGCTTATCGATACCGGCTCTAAAATGGATGAAGTTATCTACGAAGAGTTTAAAGGTACAGGTAACATGGAACTACACCTTAACCGTAAGATTGCGGAAAAACGTGTATTCCCAGCTATCGACTTTAACCGCTCAGGTACCCGTCGTGAAGAGTTACTCACCGCGCAAGATGAACTACAAAAAATGTGGATCCTTCGCAAGATTGTTCACGAAATGTCTGAGATTGACGCGATGGACTTCCTTATTAGTAAGTTGTCGATGACCAAGACGAACAACGAGTTCTTCGACGCAATGCGCCGACAAAAGAGCTAGCTAATAAATTGATATACATTGAAAAGGCGCCTGTTGGCGCCTTTTTCGTTTCTTCTGTTTGTTATATGAGGCTCTTATACTTCCGTCTAATATCCACAGGCTGATTAATGGGGTACTTTCTGAGCGTATTAACCCATTAATTTATTCTCGCATTCGCTAGTACGGTGGTGTGTTCTTCCTCGAGATGATTTACTCTAACTAAAAAACATCAAAGGAAATATTTGTTATGTACCGGAAGTTACTATCGTTTGCATTTTCAGGCCTTGTCTCTGTATCTGCTGCATGTGCTGCTCAAATCAATGTCGATAAGCTCGCGAATGACGTCGAACCCGACGTAATTAAATGGCGTCATCATTTCCATGAGTTTCCTGAACTGTCTAACCGAGAGTTCAAAACTGCTGAGTATGTTGCGGACTATCTCACTAGCTTGGGGTTAGACGTGCAAACTGGTGTTGCCAAAACCGGTGTAGTGGCTATCTTGGATTCTGGTAATCCTGGGCCCGTGGTAGCGTTACGTGCTGATATGGATGGGCTTCCAGTTAAAGAGCAAAATGATTTAGCCTACCGCTCACAGCAAATGGGTGAGTATAACGGCAAAGAAGTACCTGTAATGCATGCCTGTGGTCACGATACGCATATGGCTATGCTAATGGGGGCGGCGAAAATCCTTACCGGTATTAAAGGTGAGCTAAAAGGCAAAGTGAAATTCATTTTCCAGCCTGCTGAAGAAGGTGCGCCAGCTGGTGAAAAAGGCGGTGCTGAAGTGATGGTAGCGGAAGGGGTATTAAAGAACCCTGATGTTGATGCCATTTTCGGCCTTCACATTAACGCCAATACCGATGTGGGTAAAGTACGCTATAACGCGGGTGGTACTATGGCTGCTGTAGACCCGTTTAAAATTGTTATTCATGGTAAACAGGCGCATGGTGCTTATCCATGGAAAAGCGTAGATCCTGTCGTAACCGCTGCGCAAATGATCATGTCTATTCAAACCATAGTTAGTCGCGAATTAAAACTAATTGATGACGCCGCGGTGGTATCTATTGGTTCTATTCACGGTGGTAACCGCTCTAATATCATTCCAAATGAAGTGGAAATGGTAGGGACTATCCGCACGCTCAACAAAGCGGCCCGCGAGCATATATATGAGTCGCTGCCCCGCAAAGTAAACGCTATCGCTGAAAGCATGGGAGCGGAAGCTGAGCTTACGTTACCTTTAGATTACTCTTACCCGATTACCTATAACGACCCGGCGCTTACAAAGGCCATGCTGCCCACCATGCAGCGTACAGCAGGGGTGGAAAATACGCTGCTTTCTAAGCCGGTGACAGGCGCGGAAGACTTTTCATTCTTCCAAGAGCAAGTACCGGGTTTATATGTGTGGGTAGGAGGTAAACCATTAGATGTGTCTGAAGAAGCGAGTCCAGCACATCACACCCCTGAATTTTATGTTGATGATGAAGGTATGAAGTTAGGCGTAAAACTACTGACAAACTTCACGCTTGACTATATGGCTCAACACTAAGTGAAGCCGCCGGAGACATGCGTTGAAATTAGATAGTCTTTCGTTTTCCTTCTCATGGTCTCTGGCATTTCAAGTCGTTATAGCGTGCTTGCTGGGTGTTGGCCTCAACGCGCTTCAAGCACCTTTTGACAGTACAGGTATAGCGATTTTCGGGGTAGGTGTTGCGGTTTATTCTTCACTCCGATTTTCTCCATTTATCTCGGTACCTTTGGCACTGATTATTAGTGTTCCTCTCTGGCTTAATCACGGCAGCATTGTAGGTAAGGAAAGCCTAACGCTGTTGCCAATAGTGCTTAGCTTATTCGGTTACAATAAGTCCTTAAAGCAAGTGATAAGGGTAGGGGCCGGGTTCTGGTCGGTCGTTTTTTTACCTATTTTGCTTTTAGAGCATTCGCTCTACAACGGCGACAACATCAATATGTTGTTCTCTGGAGTCTTAGTGACTTGGGTGAGTGGAGTATTTGGTTTAATCACGGGCCACTTTGCATACTTGGCGATACATGGTCTCAGACGCCAAACTTCAAATAAATCAGAACGGGTTACTCTTCACTTTCTTTTTGGCTACTTTTTTTCTGGGTGTTTCTTTGTAGCATCTATGGCAGTGATCTATCTGTCAGTAACCTTATTTCAGCACCAGCAAGAACGACAAATTCACAGTTACATGGCGCAGCGTGTTGATGTGTTGGAGTTCCAACTTTCGAATTTTATTCGTCAGCATCAAAACGCGGTAACCAGCGCTGCGCAATTACTCTCTGGTGATGGTGGTGCGGTAAATTTTGATAATGCGGCCACGACTAACCTAGCGGTATTAGCTTCACATAATCCCGAGTTTCTCACTTTTCTAATTGCCGATGAGAAGGGTGATATTACCCATGCTTATCCACCAAGTATGCTGGAAAAGGCCCGTGAAAGTGGCGTTCCGAATGTCGCTTATAGGCCATACTTTTATGAAGCCATGCAGTCAGGCAGCCCCTTTATCTCTAATGTGTTTCAAGGTAGAGGGTTTGGCAACGACCCAATTATTGCCTTATCTGCCCCCATATTAGATAGCAAGGGAGTGCCTAAAGGAATCATTGAAGGGTCATTATCTTTAAAGAGTTTTTCTGCCATTGACAGTTTGAGCATAAATGGTTTTTTGATGCTAATAGAGGATCAAAAAGGTGAAGTTATTTATGCCTCTGAAGCGCTTGAAATAAAGCCGTTAACGAAGGCGCCATTTTACCATTGTGAGCCCAATTGCGCTGTCGAAGTGGAAAATGGCCCTCAGAATAAGAATTGGCTAAGGTTCGCTGAAAACGTGCCCTTTGCCAATTGGAAGGTTAGCTATTACTTCGATAAGCGCCTGTTGCTGATGTCTATGAGCGGCTACTTGCTGAAAGACTTATTGCTGCTGTTAGCACTATCTGCATTTGGTACGTTTACTGGCTATGTGGTGGCAAAAATGGTGGGCGCCCCCATTCGTCGGCTTATTCGCTATATTGCTGCCTTTAACCCAGAGAAAAGAGGGGGTGAAAAAGCACCGCAACGTGCCCTGCATATACAAGAGTTATCTTCATTAAGCGATGAGTTTATGCATTTAGAATCTCGCTTACTCAATGCTTTTGAAGAGCTAAAAAGTGCCAAGGAAGTAGAGCAAGCACTCAATGTTGAGCTTGGCGAATTGAACCAGTCTTTAGAAGCCCGTATTGCCGAAAAAACCGATCATTTGGCAAAGGCGCTTAAAGAAGCCGAAGCAGCAAATGTGGCGAAAACACAGTTTTTAGCGAATATGAGCCACGAAATTAGAACGCCCATGAACGGCATTATCGGTTCTTGCGAATTAATGTTAGACAGCGAGTTGCCAGAGCATGTCGCAGCAAGAGCTAAAGTCATCTCCCGTTCGGCCGCCAACCTATTGATGATCCTCGATAGCATTTTAGATTATTCCAAAATCGAGTCGGGGAAAATGCGCATTGATATACAAAGCTGCGCCATTCGCGAGTTGCTTGAATCATCATGTGAACTTTATCGGCATTCTGCAAAGGCTAAAGAATATGACATTCATTTGAATGTGGATAGCGGTGTGCCAAAAGTCTTAGATATCGACGCAGGAAAGATTAGCCAGATAATTAATAACCTATTGAGCAACGCGGTGAAATTCACGAGCGAAGGAAGCGTTTCGGTTAACGTAAGCTATGCGCATCACGCCCTTAAGGTAGTGGTTTCCGATACGGGGGTAGGTATTGCGCCAGAAAAATTAGATCTAATCTTTGAACAGTTTGAGCAAGCCGACTCGACCACAACGCGACACTTTGGTGGTACCGGATTGGGCTTACCCATTTCAAAGGGCTTAATCGAATTGCTCGACGGACAACTTTTTGTGGAAAGCGAATTGGGTAAAGGTACGCGCTTTACGTTTCACATTCCTGCCGCTGTGGGCAAAGAAGAAGAGCATGAGCCGGACGTTGACATCGTTGACGTAAAGCCTAGTCTGCCAACTAACCTAAAAGTGCTGTTAGCTGAAGACAATGATATTAATGCAGAGATTGCCATGGATATGTTAAAGACGGCCAATATCAAGTGCATTAGAACGAAGAATGGGCTTGATACGATTAACGCGGAAAAGAAGTATGACTTTGATGTTATTTTAATGGATTGTCAGATGCCGGTAATGGACGGTTATGCAGCAACAACGCTTATTCGTAAAGAAGGGAAAAATAAAGATGCGATTATCATCGCACTTACTGCCAACGTGTTTGCAGAAGACAAAAATGCCTGCTTAGCAGCAGGCATGAATGCACATTTAAGTAAGCCTCTTAGTAAGCAGGCTTTATTTGACTGTATTGCCGGTGAGCTTGCTCGCGTTTGATGCTACATCGGTATCGTCAACAGGCGCGTCACTTACAAGTCGAAGCACTATGTAGCCGAGCAGTGCCGATACTAACGAACCTGATAATATACCCACTCGCTCATCGAATATCTGATTGATGCCTGTTTGCGCAAATGCGAGGCCGCCAATAAATAAACTCATCGTAAAGCCCACGCCGCACAGAAGTGCACAGCCATAGATGTGTTTAAAGTTGAGGTCTTTTGGTAATTTTGCCAGCTTGAGCTTAACCATGAGGTAGCAAAACCCAAAGACACCGATTTGTTTACCCACTACTAGGCCTAAAAATATGCCGAAAGTCACGGGGTGAAAAATACCTTCCGGGCTAATATTCCCAAAGCTAATACCTGCATTTGCAAACGCAAACAAGGGAAGGATTGCAAAGCTTACTAAGCCATTAAGCCCGTGCTCTAAGCGCGTAACCGGCGAATAAGATTCATCTTTTTCATCGCGCATGGGGATAAAGCCCGCAAGCACTACACCGGCTAGTGTCGCGTGCACGCCAGACTTAAGCATGGCGACCCACAATATCACGCCCACAAAGACGTAAGCAGGTATATCTACCACATTGCGTTTATTCATTTGCCACAGTAATAACAAACAACCAGCGGCAATGGCCAGCGCGCCTGTGGTAATGTTTTCGGTGTAAAACAGGGCAATTATCACAATGGCGCCAATGTCATCGATAATGGCAAGCGTGACCAAAAATACTTTAAGGCTTGTGGGTACGCGACTGCCTAACAGCGCTAAAATCCCCAAAGCAAACGCAATATCTGTGGCTGCAGGAATCGCCCACCCAGCAATAGCAACTGGATTCTCCCAGTTAATGCCCACATAGATTAAAGCGGGTAATGCCATACCACCTATTGCGCCAGCGGCAGGCAGTATAATATCTTTGGGGTTGGCGAGCTCACCCTCGCACACTTCCCGTTTCAGCTCTAAGCCAACGTGAAAAAAGAACACAGCCATAAGGCCGTCATTAATCCACAGCAACAAGGGCTTATCGATTGCCCACGTACCCGCTGATATTTGAACGGGCATGCTTATCAGCTGGTCATAAATCACATCTAAGGGCGAGTTGGCAATGATAAGTGCCAACAGAGTGGCCCCCATAAGCAGTATGCCGGGAGCTGCCTCACGATTTAGGAAGTCAGATACCACATCTTGTACCTCTTCTATTACCTCGTCGAGTACGTCAGGTTCATGTTTATCTGTCATCAATAACCTCTTACGCCTTGCTATTTAATTGCAAAATTTTAAACGCGCCTCGTGCAACGCAAAACATGCAATTTAGGCCAACTTTTTATGTAAATTAATTATCGTTAATACGGGCATTATTAACGGGATAGATCACCTCAAAGTGGTGTGGCGAAAATCAAAAGCTTAGCGATGGGTACTGTATTTGGCGGCATTTACGGTGGGATTTTGAACGGTTTTACGCTACAATCGCGGCCTTTCCAAAGTTGACCATTTTACCTACCCCGAGGATCTCTAGATGGCAAAAGTCGCGATTGTTATGGGTTCAACTTCAGACTGGCCTACTATGCAGCAGGCCGCAAAAATGCTGAAGTCGTTTGGTGTTGAATTTGAAGCGAAGGTGGTGTCGGCACATCGTACACCCAACTTGCTAGTAGAGTTTGCAGAGCATGCCGCTGATGAAGGTTTCAGCGCTATTATTGCTGGCGCAGGTGGTGCAGCGCACTTACCCGGTATGATTGCCGCGCATACACACTTACCTGTGTTCGGCTGCCCGGTTAAATCAAAAGCGTTAAACGGTTTAGATTCATTGCTTTCTATCGTTCAAATGCCTAAGGGCGTGGCGGTTGGAACATTGGCCATTGGTGAGGCCGGCGCGGCAAATGCGGGTCTTCTAGCTGCGCAGGTTGTTGCATTGCAAGATGAAAATGTTCGAGATGCAGTTATCGCCTTTAGAAAATCTCAAACCGATACAGTGCTGGCATCAAGTAACACATTGGAGCTAGATGAATGAGAGTAGTCGTTTACGGCGCAGGCCAACTTGCTCAAATGATGTACCTGGCGGGAAGCCCCTTAGGTATTGAGGTTCAAGCTGTGGACGTAAACAGCGATTCCGTTGTACATCCAGTCAGCAAATCAACGTTAGACACTACGCTTGCACAAGCGATCGAAGACGCAGACGCGTTGACAGTAGAATTTGAACACGTTCCTGAAAGGTTACTTGAAGAGGCGGCGAAGACGAATAAGTTGATGCCTAATATCGACAGTATCTTAGTAGGCGCTGACCGGGTTCGTGAGAAAAAACTGCTTGAAAGTATGCAGGTGGCTAACTGCGAGCACAAGATAGTGACGGATCTTTCACAGCTTGACGATTGCGTAAAGCAACTTGGCAGCAAGTTGATCTTAAAAGCAAGCCGCGATGGATACGATGGATACGGTCAGTGGCGTTTAACCGATGAGGCTGAATTACCGGCGCTTAAGCGTTCACTTCAGGGTCTAGACCTTGTAACCGTGCCTTTAGTGGTCGAAAAAATGGTAGCTTTTGACAGAGAGCTTTCTCTTATCGGTGTGCGCAATGCCGATGGCGACGTACGAACCTATCCGCTAGCAGAAAATTTACACCATCAAGGTCAACTGCATGTATCCGTTGCGCCAGCTACAAATGTCGACGACGCGTTGCAAGCTCAGGCTCACGATATTTTTGTGAAACTTGCCGACGGCATGGATTATGTTGGCGTATTAGCGGTAGAGCTGTTTCAAGTGGGAAACAAGCTATTAGTGAATGAACTTGCACCTCGGGTGCACAACTCTGGGCACTGGAGCCAGTCAGGCGCCGTAACCAGCCAGTTTGAAAATCACTTACGAGCCGTGTGTGGTTTACCCCTTGGCGATACATCAGCCATTGGCCCAAGCGCTATGGTTAACATCATAGGTTGCAGTAGCTTCTCACGCGACTTACTCAGCATTGATGGTAGTCATCTTCACTGGTACGGGAAATCTGTACGAGAGAAGCGCAAAATGGGACACATTAACGTCACCACAAATAGTTATGAAAGTTTAGGTGAAAAGCTCATGGCATTGAGTAATTATTTGCCGCTTGAGTACTTCCCGAAATTAGTTGGCGAGGCAACGCGATTAAAAGGTTGACACCCACGCGTTTATCGCTAGAATACGCATCCGCTGCTTAAGGCAGCGGGTTTATAGTGTGCCGACTTAGCTCAGTTGGTAGAGCAACTGACTTGTAATCAGTAGGTCGCCAGTTCGATTCCGGCAGTCGGCACCATTTCCCTTTTTTCCCATGCCATTCCCACGTACACTAGTTCTGAACATTCATTCGGAGCGCACTGTATGTCATTTTTTTTCAAATCGCTAAAACCGTTATTTATCGTCACAGGCTTATTATCTTTAAGCTTATCTGCGCTTTTTAGTGCTCACGCTAATGAGCACAAAAACAAACATCAACATGACAAGCAGCATGCACACAATGAGCACGCTGACGTAATGGTAATGAACGGTTACGCCAGAGCAACATTTGCCTTAGCAAAAACCGGTGCGGTGTACTTTACTTTGCATAACCAAAGCGACAGCGACAAAACCCTTGTTTCAGTGTCGGTGGCTAAAGAGGTCGCAGACGAAGCGCAAATTCACACGACCGTTATGGAAGGCGACATGATGAAAATGCGCGAGCTAACGGAAGGTGTAAAAATCAAGCCCGGTGAAATGGTGGCGTTTAAATCAGGCGGAAACCACATAATGCTACTAGGGTTAACAAAGGGATTGGCAGAAGGAAGTAATATTCCCATCACGTTATCGTTTGATAATGGGAGTGAACTCAAGCTGGTATTACCCGTCAAAAAAGACGAAGCAAAAGG
The DNA here is from genome assembly GCF_054968525.1 of Alteromonas sp. G5_S2_22_S1. Lineage (NCBI taxonomy): Bacteria > Pseudomonadati > Pseudomonadota > Gammaproteobacteria > Alteromonadales > Alteromonadaceae > Alteromonas > Alteromonas sp. G5_S2_22_S1. Next base: position 22,987 of record NZ_JBQKUJ010000021.1, read on the forward strand.
GCATCACCACCATCATTAATAAAGCTGTCGATATAGAGGGCGAGTTACTCATCGATAATTGCGATGAGCACAATTAACTAAACCGTTAATCTAAATCAAAATTTCTGTAGTACTATTAAGTTATATTGTTTAGGTTCAAATATTGTACGGTCAACGAACTGGCCAATTCAAAACCTAAAAAGGTTTTAACGAAAAGGAGTGTGACATGAGCAAGATTGATATTGGTATTTCTGAGAGCGATCGTAACGCAGTAGCAGAAGGCCTTAAGAAGTTATTGGCTGATTCTTACACCTTATACTTGCAAACGCATAACTTTCACTGGAACGTAGAAGGTCCTCAGTTCCGTGAATTACACCTAATGTTTGAAGAGCATTATACTGAGCTTGCTGAAGCCGTGGATGAAATTGCAGAGCGTATTCGTACTTTAGGTGTTTCTGCACCAGGTACGTATAAGTCTTTTTCAGAGCTTAGCTCAATTGAAGAAGTAGAAGGTGTACCAGAAGCAACTGAAATGGTTCGCTTACTTACACATGGCCACGAGCAAGTTGTAAAAACCTGTCGCGAGTCATTAAAGCTAGCACAGGACGCAGACGATGAGTCATCAGCTGCTTTAATTGGCGACCGTATGCGAGTGCATGAAAAAACAGCTTGGATGCTTCGCGCGACACTGCCGAAATAACGTAAAAAGTAATTTTCGATCGTAGTTAATCGGGTTTATACGCTTATTTCTTGCTTAATCGCATGAAAGCGTGGATATAACACAAAGGGTACAGCAGCGCTGTGCCCTTTTTTGTATACTAGGCCGCTAAACAGAAACGCACGCTAAAAATAAAAACCGAATAAACACCGAGGCCCCAGCGATGAAATCATCAATTAGCGCGGTATTAAAGCGCAATCTAACGAGCACGTTAACCCGCTCTATTACCTGTGCATTAGCACTATCTGCAAGCCAGTCTCTTTTTGCTCACGAAGGCCATGAGCACGGTATTACCGACGAAAATATTACGGTAACCACCCTTGCTGAAGGGCTAGAACACCCCTGGGGGATGACCTTTCTGCCTAATGGCGACATGTTGGTCACAGAGCGCGCAGGGGGTATTCAGCGACTGACAAAAGACGGGAAGTTGTCAGGACGGTTAGCGAACGTGCCCAGGGTAGTAGCGCAAAATCAAGGCGGCATGCTTGATATCACTATCGACCCTGATTTTGCTAGCAACAACACCATTTACTTTTGTTTCAGCAAAGCCAGTGATGTAGAAGGTAAAACAGGTAGCAGCAGTAGTGTGGCAAAAGCCACGTTAACGAATACGGGGCTAGAAGATGTCAACGTGATATTTAGCGCCGATTCTATTGTTGATAACGGATTTCACTTTGGTTGTCGCCTAGAATTTGATGCCAATAAGTACCTATACGTTGCTATGGGCGATCGCTACAAATACATGAAGGAAGCGCAGAATACGGATAACCACTTTGGCAAAGTCGTGCGCATTAATCGCGATGGCAGCGCTGTAAAGGATAACCCGTTCACTGACGGCAACGCACCAGAAGTATTTAGCTATGGTCACCGCAATATCCAAGGCGTAACAATTCACCCTGACACCGGTGCTGTATGGGCAATGGAGCACGGTCCGAAAGGCGGTGACGAAATTAATATATTGGAAAATGGCGCGAACTACGGCTGGCCTGAAATTACCTATGGCATTGACTACAGCGGTGACATCATTAGTGATAAAACGCACATGGACGGCATGAAGCAGCCTTGGGTATATTGGGACCCATCCATAGCACCAAGTGGATTAACTTTCTACCAAGGCGATATGTTTAAAGAGTGGAATGGTGATGTGCTGGTTGGTTCTTTGAAGTTCACTCACCTTCGCCGCATTCACGTAGCAGACGGTAAGCCGGGCGAGCAGTTTGAATATCTGCGTGACAACGGCGCACGTATTCGCGATGTGGAAGTTGGCCCTGAAGGTGCTATTTACCTGTTAACCGACGCTCCAAATGGCAAAGTGTTGAAGCTCACTAAGTAGCTTTATACCGAAACCAATAAAGGCGCCCTTAGGCGCCTTTAAATGGTGAATACACTATTTACCACCCTCATCTTTTTTATAGCGTTCAAACCACGCCATTATATTTCCTACTTTTTGTATTAAACGAGACGGACGGCTAGCAATACCGTGGGATGCACCGGGTATACGTACCATTGCCGCATCTACACCCTGCAGTTTCAACGCCTGATAATACTGTTCCGACTCACTTATCGGCGTTCGATAATCGGCTTCGCCGGTCAGTAGCATAGTTGGGGTAGTGACATTACCCACTAAGCTTAATGGGCTGCGTTTCCAAAGTTTATCAGCGATATTCCACGGCATATCCGCCATCCAGTATTGACTGAAAAACGGGTACGCGTCAGCGGTGAGTGCAAAGCTCACCCAATTGATAACGGGTTTAGCCACTACGGCAGCGCTGAAACGGTCGGTTTTACCAATAGACCAGGCTGTTAGCACACCGCCACCAGAGCCACCGGTAATAAATAGATTGTTAGCATCCACAAAGCCTTTATCAACGACTGCATCGACGACGTCCATAAGGTCGTTAAAGTCTTCCGAGGGATAGTTATGGTGAATAAGGTTCCCAAAGTCTTCACCGTAAGAGCTGCTGCCCCTTGGGTTCGACCAAACAACCACGTAACCCTGCGCTGCCATAAGCTGGATTTCCATCGCAAAATGAGGGCCATATGCGGCATGCGGTCCGCCGTGAATTTCTAAAATAAGCGGATACTTTTTACTACTATCAAAGCCGGGGGGTAAGGCAATCCATGCGTCAATAGGGCGCTCATCTACACTTGAAGCTACGGTGAGGTCTTGCACTTGCGCAAGCGCCTTATGACCTAAGGCGTCACTGTTCAAGTCGGTAAGTTTTGTGGCACTTTTCCCTTTTCGATAAAGTGCTAAGTCGCCAGGCATGGTACGCGCTGCTGTGGTAAATACGATATCGCCTTTTTCGCTTAGGGCGAAGTCGCCAGAGGTATAAGGGCGGCCAAACGCTTGCCCACCAACAGTAACGTCTAGCTTCTTAACCTTTCCTGTTAAGTTCACCGTTGCCAGCTTGGTTTCGCCATGATCAAGGTATGAAAACATCAGCCCTCGGCTGTCTTTACGCCACACAAACTTGCCCAAGCTTCTATCTAAAGATGAAGTGAGGCGCGTTATTTCACCGCTTTCTAGTTCAAGTACCAAAAGGTCACCGTTTTGATAAGAAAGCTTTCTATCATTTAGTTGGGTAAAAGCTAAATATTTACCATTTGGGCTTAACGTAGGTCTACTTTCAGGGCCCGCTATATCGGTAACCTGTTCAACGGCTTCAGAGCTAACGTTGACCTTGTATATATCGCTAAACAGTGGGTTCAGCGCATAGTCTTCGCGCTGAGGTGAGGCAAAGTAAATCCAATCATTGTCTTTAGAAAAAGAAAGGGTACCGCCGCTTGGAAAGTGGCCTTTGGTCAACTGGCGCGGTGTACCACCATCAACAGGCAGCACATAGATTTGGTCGAAGCCTTCGCGCAGATAGCCTCTGCCATCGCCACGGTATTGAACGCTATCAATATACTTAGCGTTGTCTGCCCACTTTGCGCCCTTTGGCTTGCTCGGCATCGCGCTAAATAACGGCTTTTGTTTTTCTTCAGTAAATAACGTAAAGGCTAGGGCTTCACTGTCATGCGACCAGGTCAACTGACGAGGCGTTTCACTGGTGTTAGTTAAGCGCACCGACTGCATGGTATCTAAATAATAAAGATGTAGCTGAGCACGACCGCTTACCGATTTGGTATACGCCACCATTTTTCCATTTGGCGATAGCGTGGCTTGGGAAAGGTTTTCGTCTAAACCGATAAACGGGCGGTGTTCACCTGTTTTTATGTTTACTTGCCACAGTCTGCTCTGCCGACTATCGGTCATAATATCCATGCTCTGGCGCGAATAAACCACGGTTTCTTTATCGATAAACTGCGGGCTGGCGACAAACTCTAGGTTGAATGTATCGTCGTAGGTGAGTGCATTAGCCGGTGGAGTATGGGTATCGGGTTGAGACCCTTGTAGTGCATTAGCTTCGCTAACACCCAAAAAGAGGAAAGATAATGCTGTTGAGGTTACCACCAGGCCTTTGCGAAAAGGGCGAGTGGAGAAACGTGACGCAAACATGACGGTTCCTTTATTATTGTTGTTGCGCGGGGCGCGATAGGTTAGGTATCTGTTACACTTAATTGTTGAATTAATGGCATTGCCCTTCAACAGGGTACACGACTAACCATATCGCTTTCGTTTCTTATATGTAAAGTATGTGCGGTAAAGCTTCCTATTTACATGTTAAAGCGAAATTTACGTCTTTGACTTACTCGCCCTTCAAACTGATTTTTCCAGTTAAGATGTCTTTAAACATCACCCAGTCGCCCATCAAGCTGTAAAGTGGGTGCTTGAACGTAGCGGGGCGGTTTTTTTCAAAAAAGAAGTGACCGACCCAAGCAAAACCGTAACCTATAACAGGTATAAGCCATAAAAGTGGCCAGTTAGCGGTATAAATTGTCAAAGCAATCACACCAATGACCAGCCATGAGCCAATAAAATGTAAGGTGCGGCAAGTTCCATCTTTATGTTCGTTTAAGTAAAAAGGGTAAAACGCTTTAAATGAAGTAAAATGCGTGTTTTCGCTGGTTTGAGTCGTCATAAACCCCTCACGGAAAGGATGTGATATGTTAATTTTACATTAGGTTAACATTTTGTTGAGGTATTAATTGTCGCTAAAACGACAATGCGATGTTTCTATTCTGTCACAGTCAGTCTTATTCACTGACTACTAACCTTGTAATTTCAGCTCGACTGCCCCATATTCCTCACAATACAAGAAATTAAAGGCCTGCGTTATGGAAAATCTCGTTGCAAATAGCCAAGCAACTATTGTTGATATTACGGTAGAAAACTTTCAGCAAATCATAGTAGAGGCTTCTCAAGAGAAGCTGGTACTCATTGATTTTTGGGCTGACTGGTGTGAGTCGTGCAAAGATTTAATGCCTATTTTGGAAAAACTGGCCGGTGAATACAGCCAGCATCTAATATTGGCGAAAGTTGACTGTGAAGCGCAGCAAGAAGTGGCGGCGCAATTTGGTATCAGAAGCTTGCCTACAGTGATGGTAGTACAAAATGGTCAGCCAGTAGATGGCTTTGCTGGAGTGCAGCCTGAGCAACAAATTCGAGAGATGTTAACAAAGTATCTGCCTAACCCTGAAGACGAGCTTCTCGCTACAGCAGGGAAAGCTATTCAGCAGGGAGAGTACGCCGAAGCATTGCCAGCAGCGAAAGAGGCACTTTCTCTTAATCCTGACAATGTAAACGCCAAGTACATGCTTATTGACTGCTACATTGAAACGGGGTCAATTGATACAGCAAAAGCACTGCTTGAGGATATTAAACTTGTTGACCAGGATTCACGGTATAAAAGCTTAGCGGGTAAAATTGAACTTGCAGAGCAAGCGGCAGATACGCCTGAAATTAGACAGCTTCAAGCTGCTGTTGAAGCAAACCCTGACGATCTTCAGCTTAAAATTGATTTAGCGATACAGCTACAGCAAGCGAATAAAGCACAAGACGCGCTAGCGCTGCTTTATAGCGTATTAAAAACAGAGTTAGGGTTTGGTGACGCTAGAAAGCTAATGATGGATATGATGAATGCGTTAGCAGATGGTGATCCGCTTAAATCCGAGTATCGCCGAAAAGTATATAGCCTGCTTTACTAAATAGACTTACTACTGCTTACAGCTATTGAATGCGCAACTGGCGACGTGAAAAGAGCTAGGTGTTGGTAATAGGGGAAAACCCTTCTTTATGTAGCCAATTAAGCGCTTCAAAGTACTTTCGAAAGTATTCGCGCTCATAGTTTTTCCCTTTAAAATCGCGAGCCCTAGAAGGATGGGTTCGCTCTAACTGGGCGCGTTTTACCATTCCGCTATCTAAAACATACGCAGAGCGGGTTAAACCGTGTTCAATATTTACTTTGATTGAATCCGCTAAACGGGTTTGGCATTCAATGGTTGAGAGAACCCAGCGTCGTCCGTCCATCAAGGCTGCCCACGGTTCGCCATTGAAGCTACCGATAAGGTCGTGCATTTCTTCGATGAAGAACTCGGTGGTTTTCAAGTTCCACGCGCCTGTCGCAAACACTTCAAGCACATTACCTGAAATGTCCAGCGAGTAATTTCCGTATTTAGGGAAACGCATAAAATACCTTTTATGTTTGTCTTGGTGGTGTCGAGGATATCTGCTCTCTCAAAAAACGACATCTACTTATAAGGTTATAGCAGAGTTATTTAAATTTGCACCCGGTCGGTAGCTATAAGAAATACCACTAAGCACACTAAATTGGGCAAAAGTATTTACACTTAATTTGTAAATAAATGTGATGGCCCGCTGCTAGATTCATGCGTAAAAAGCAGAAGTTTGATAGTGTTTAGTCGACTTTTATATTTGATACGGTTTTCACAGTGGTAATGACCATGGCATATCAGCAATTTTACTCAGGTTTTCTTAACGCGAACAAAAAAAAACAACATTATGCTTGTCACAGTCATTATTTTTGGCCTGACTGCACACGCGACGCAATGCTAGCGTACTGGGATGATAGCGCTAAATACGTAGATGCAAAGTGGGGATACTTTTTTGAAACTCTAGTGCCAGAATTGCAGCAGCGCATAAGTCGTATTCTTAATACCGGCGCGCCTCAGCAAATTGTATTTGCGCCCAATACGCACGAGTTGCTCTATCGAATAATGAGTTGTATTGATAGTCGTACTCCATACAAAGTGGTCTCAACAGACAGTGAATTTCACAGCTTTCAACGTCAAGCTAGCCGAATGCAAGAGCAAGGTTTGATAGAGTTAGTGACGGTTCCGACTAAACCTTTTGCTACGTTTACTTCACGCTTTAAAGCTGCCATAGCCGAGCACAATCCCGAACTTGTCTTTTTTAGTCAGGTTTTCTTTAACTCTGGATATGTGGTGGATGATGTTTCAGGCATTGTGAATAGCGTTTTAAATGACAACACCATCATAGTGGTCGATGGCTACCATGGCTTCATGGCGAAGCCTACTGACTTGGCTGACATCGCGCATCGTGCCTTTTATTTGTCCGGCAGTTATAAGTATGCACAGGCGGGAGAAGGCGCCTGCTTTGCTCATGTGCCTATTGGGTGTAATTTAAGGCCCGTTTACACAGGCTGGTTCGCTGAGTTTGGTGAACTGGACAAGCCTCGCAACACTGGGAGGCAAGAGAGCGTGCAGTACAGTGTAGATGGAATGCGTTTCGCCGGCGCAACCATGGACTTCACGTCATTATATAGGCTGAGAGCCGTGCTTCGCATGTTTGAAGAAAACGATATCAGCGTTGAGACAATTAACAACTATGTGATGGCAATGCAGCGTACGTTTTTAGATAAACTTGCAGCGTGTAATCACCCGTTGCTTAACGAGCAGCATTTAGCCGTTAGCGATGCATCTAACAGGGGACATTTTCTTACTTTTGAACTCGATGACGCTAACATTACAAAGGCGCTGGCATTAACGCTTAAAGCTAACGATATTCTTACCGACTATCGCGGTAACCGTTTACGGTTTGGCTTTGGCCTTTACCACACTAGCGACTATATCGATTTGTCCGCCCTATCAAAAATGGCATAAAAACTTTGCTCACACACAATAGAGGATTGCTTCATGGAGTGGCTTTTACCCGCTTTTGCATTAGTGTTAATAATTGAGGGAATTGGCCCACTTCTTTTTCCTAACAAATGGCGCAACTATTTACTGCAAATAAGCCAGCAACCAAGTAATCAACTTCGCCAAATTGGAGGTGCGCTGGTCATCATTGGCGCGTTACTGCTGTTTTATTTTAGCTAAATGGCCGCTGCGTAACGTGGCGGTAAGCGGGTATTTTGCTGAAAATAATAGAGGCAATTGATAGACCGTTTGTTCAGGTTTTCAGTAGCACTGTAAATGGAATGCTTTATAAATTAGCATTTTAGACGGCTTTTTGAATTACGTTAAACACCAAGTAGCATTAGATTACGTTTACCGCATGTTATAAAACCTAGTGTACGTATCAAAAATAAAATTTAAATAGTCGCATTTTTGTTCGAAAAAAGGGGTGATCCTAGCCCTATAATTTTGTAGAATCCCCGCCTAATTTTCTTACACATATGATTCATGGCAAAGAACGTTGTGGTACTCGGCACTCAATGGGGTGACGAGGGTAAAGGCAAGGTCGTAGACCTACTCACTGATCGCGCAAAATATGTTGTTCGCTACCAAGGCGGGCACAATGCAGGTCACACTCTAGTAATCGACGGTGAAAAAACCGTACTTCACTTAATCCCATCAGGCATCCTACGCGATAATGTTACCTGTATTATTGGTAACGGTGTTGTGCTTAGCCCTGACGCACTAATGAAAGAAATGACTATGCTTGAAGAGCGTGGCGTTCCTGTGCGCGAGCGATTAAAGATTAGTGAAGCTTGTCCGCTTATTCTTCCTTATCACATTGCACTAGACGTAGCGCGCGAAAAAGCCCGTGGCGCAAAAGCAATTGGTACGACCGGTCGTGGTATCGGCCCGGCATATGAAGATAAAGTAGCCCGTCGCGGTTTGCGTGTTGGCGACTTATTTAACGCGGAAGACTTCGCAGCCAAGCTAAAAGAAGTACTAGACGTACATAACTTCACGCTTACGCAATACTATGGCGAAGAAGCTGTAGACTTCGAAGAAACCTTAAAAGGTGCGATGGAAGTTGCTGACATTCTTAAAGCCATGGTGGTTGATGTCACCGACGAGCTAGATAAAGCGCATAAAGCTGGCCTTCCAATTATGTTTGAAGGTGCACAAGGTACGCTGCTAGACATCGATCACGGTACGTATCCTTATGTGACGTCTTCAAATACTACCGTGGGTGGCGTAGCAACAGGTGCAGGCTTCGGTCCACTTAAGCTAGATTACGTATTAGGTATTGTTAAAGCCTACACCACACGTGTGGGCTCAGGTCCTTTCCCCACTGAGCTTGATTGTGAAGTAGGTCAACATTTAGGTGTTAAAGGTCACGAGTTTGGCGCAACCACAGGCCGTAAACGCCGTACTGGTTGGTTCGATGCAGTCGCAATGAAGCGTGCAGTACAAATAAACTCTATCACCGGGTTCTGCCTAACTAAGCTTGACGTGCTAGACGGCCTTGAAAGCCTTCAAATTTGTGTTGGCTACAAAGACGCAGATGGTAACGTGAAAGACGTGCCTCCAATGGCCGCCGACGGTTACGATAAAGTAACGCCAGTTTATGAAGAAATGCCGGGCTGGACAGACAACACCTTTGGTGTAACTGAGTTTGAAGGGCTTCCACAAGCAGCGAAAAACTACATCAAGCGTCTTGAAGAGCTAACAGGTGTGCCAGTTGATATCGTTTCGACAGGCCCTGATAGAAACGAAACTATCATTTTACGTAGCCCATACGACGCGTAATAGCGCCATCGTAATACCTTTAAAAGCCCAGTGTTCACTGGGCTTTTTTGATTCTCTTGGCTGCTTCTTTTGCGCTTTCCTATTCGCTATTCCTATCACTTCGCGTATGTGTTCGGCGCCTGCACTTTATATATAGAGATATGAATGTGCATGTGTCTTATTGCGCGTTGTGCACTTTCGCATTAAACATTAATTAACAATTTTGTTGCGTTGCTCGCGAACATCCCTATTAATATAAGATAGTATCAGTTAATAAATACGCTGCTATTCCTGCGAAAAAGTTTGATATGTGAATCAATCTTACGTGGGTTACGCTATTGGAGCCTTCTTATGCCAAATAGACCTTCTCTTCACGCCGTTGAATCAAGCGTATGCTTTGTTGACGTTGTTCACAAACTTAACGACAGTTTCGATACAGGGAAAACCCAGTCCCTTGAGTGGCGTAAAAGCCAGTTAAAGGCATTAGAAAATTTACTGAAAGACAATCAGCACGACATCTTACAGGCCCTTAAAAACGACTTGGGCAAATGTAAGACCGAAGCTATGGTGGCTGAACAAGGTTTCCTGCTTTCTGATATTAAGCATACGCTTAAGCACTTGGACAAATGGGCCAAGCCTCGCAAGGTGTCTACACCCATGGTGGCATGGCCGGGTAAGAGCTTTCGAAAGCCTGAGCCCCTTGGTACTGTGCTTATTATAGGGGCGTGGAACTATCCGCTACAGCTATTACTCGCCCCTTATATCGCCGCTATTGCAGCGGGTAACTGTGCGGTATTAAAACCTTCCGAACTGGCTGAAGAAACCTCGTCGCTGGTGGCTAAACTTATTCCTCAATATATGGATACTTCATGTGTAGCGGTTATTGAAGGCGGTAAAGACGAAGCCACGGCACTGCTTGCGTGTAAATGGGATCATATTTTCTACACCGGTGGCGAAGCCGTAGGAAAAATAGTGATGAATGCTGCAGCTAGGCACCTCACTCCCGTTACATTAGAGCTTGGCGGTAAAAGCCCATGTTTTGTGGATAAAGACACTAACCTTACGGTTACGGCGCGTCGTTTAGTGTGGGGTAAATGGATGAATGCGGGGCAAACCTGTATTGCCCCTGACTATGTCATTGTAGAAAAAGGCTTTGAGCAAAAGTTTATTGAAGCGGTTAAAAAAGAGCTTAAAAAGCAATATGGCAAAAAGCCGCTATTGTCACGAGATTACGGCAATATAATAAATCATCGTCACTTAAAGCGCCTAGAGAGCTATCTTGAAAACGTAAACGTGGTGTATGGCGGCGAGCTAGATGAAGCGCGCCCTGCGATGGCGCCCACCCTTGTACTAGAGCCATCGCTTGATAGCCCGTTGATGAAAGAAGAAATCTTTGGCCCAATTCTGCCTATCATCACGGTAGATAACATGGACGCGGGCATTAAGCTTGTTAACAGTAGGCCCAAGCCACTCGCGCTTTATGCCTTTAGCGACAAAGACAGTGTACTAGATAACATCATCAGTAAAACCAGTTCTGGTAGTGTATGTACTAACGACACTATGCTGTTTATGACTAACCCCGAGTTACCGTTTGGTGGTGTGGGTAATAGCGGAATGGGAAGCTACCATGGTCAAGCAGGGTTTGATACATTTAGCCATATCAAAACCATAATGAAGCGTTCTTTTGCGTTAGACGTGTTCTTTAGGTATGCGCCGTTTTCAAAGTTTAAGCTATCGTTGCTTAAGAAGTTTTTATAACAGGAGTTTTCATGGTCCAGCCCTTTCATCTTGCCATACCGGTCACTAATTTAACCGATGCAGAAGCGTTCTACGGTGAGTTGCTAGGTTGTGAAAAGGGCCGCAGTGATACCCAGTGGATAGACTGGAATTTCTTCGGTCATCAACTAGTGACGCACTGCGTAGAGGTCATGCCGTCACCGCCTTCGTATAATGGGGTAGATGACCATGCCGTGCCCGTGCCGCATTTTGGCGTTGTTTTAACCATGAGTGATTGGCAAGCACTGGCAAATAAATTAGAAACAGCAAACACTGAGTTTGTTATTGCGCCCTATATTCGCTTTAAAGGAAAGCCGGGCGAACAGGCCACTATGTTTTTTAAAGACCCCTTCGGCAACGCCTTAGAGTTCAAAGCCTTTGCTGATATCAATCAGCTCTTTGCCACTAACAAAATATCATGAGAATCTTTTGAAAAAAGCATTATTGTTGGTAGATGTACAAAACGTCTACTACACCTGCCGTCAGGCCTATAAACGCAACTTTAATTACAACCGGTTTTGGCGCGAACTTAGCTATAACCTAGATATAGAACATGCCTTTGCCTACGCCATCGACAAGGGCGACAGCAAGCAGCGTGAATTTCAAAACATACTTCGCGCTATTGGGTTTGAGGTAAAGTTAAAGCCTTTTATTCAGCGCGCTGACGGCTCGGCGAAAGGCGACTGGGATGTAGGTATTACGGTAGATGCGCTAGAACACGCCAGTCAGGTTGATGAAATCATTCTGGTGTCAGGTGACGGTGATTTCGATATTCTTGTAAATGCCCTTAAAGAAAAAGGGAAGACCGTAACAGTGTACGGCGTTCCCGCATTAACGGCTGAAAGCATTCAAAAGGTAGCAACTCGATACGTACCTATTAACGGCGAACTCTTGCTTTAATGGGTAAGTAGGTGACGTGTTAGCCAAGAGAAAAGGCGCTTATCAGCGCCTTTTCTGTGTAAAGTCAGACGCTTTAGTAGGGCTGCACAATGCTTTTACCCCGTCCGCTTTTTTCCGACGCGGCTTCAACACCTTCTTTTGTGCGTTTAATTAAATGCACATCACCAAAGCGTCGGTTATCAATGGTATAGCCCATGGCTTTAAGCTCGTTCACCGTAGCTTCGGTAAACCCGTCGTGCATACGAATGGTATCTTTCGGTAATAGCTGGTGGTGAAAACGCGGTGAATTCACGGCTTCTTCGGCGCTCATATCGTAAAGCAGGGCATTCAATAGCGATTGAGCAACTGACGATATAATGGTGGTACCACCTGGAGAGCCTGTAACAAGCACGACCTGGTCGCCTTTGGTCACAAGTGTAGGGGTCATAGAAGAAAGCATGCGCTTGTAGGGTTCAATGGCATTCGCTTCTCCGCCCACGGCGCCGAAGAAATTAGGCACACCAGGCTTTGCGCTAAAGTCATCCATTTCATCGTTCAACAAGAAGCCGGCGCCAGTTACAACAACACCACTACCAAAAGTAAGGTTGATGGTTGTGGTATTGGCAACAGCGTTACCCCATCTATCCATAATCGAGAAGTGAGTAGTATCTTCGCTCTCTTTCAAGCCCGGCTTAACGCTTGGCGTATCAGAAATGCTGGCAGGCTGAATATCTGCTGCGCGTTCATTAATGTAGTCAGCGTCTGTGAGCGCTTTTACCGGAACACTAACAAAGTCAGGGTCGCCCATGTATTCAGCGCGGTCGGCAAATACACGCTTGCCTATTTCAGACATAACGTGAATATATTCAGTGCTGTTTTGCGCAGGTAAATCGTGGGTTGCATCATAGGCTTCAAGCATGCCAATCCACTGTGCTACAGCCACGCCCCCTGAACTTGGCGGCGGTGCAGTAATTAATTCATAACCCTGCCAAGTCAGCTGAAGGGGCTTACGCCACACTGCTTTGTAGGCTTGCAAGTCATCATGGGTAATAAGGCCGCCATTTTGTTGCATAAAGTCGACAATATGCGTGGCGACTTCGCCTTTGTAGAACCCATCTTTACCCTGCTGTTGAATCGCTTTTAGGGTTTCAGCTAGTTCAGGCTGCTTAAACGTGGTGCCTGCTTTGGCTTCTGAGAAATAATCACTGAAGTTACTTTTAATGCCTTTCTCTTGGGTTCGTGAAATATAGCGCGCAATGTTATTGGCTAACTTTTCGTGTACCACAAACCCGTTCTCGGCAAGGTCTACCGCAGGGGCAACAAGACGCTCCCAGTCTAAAGTGCCGTACTTCTTATGTGCTGCCCACATACCAGCGACGGTACCGGGAATACCTGATGCTTTCGCGCCAAATAAGGATTCATAAGGCTTTACGTTACCTGCTTGGTCTAAATACATATCGCGATGGGCGCTTTTCGGGGCCATTTCACGATAGTCGAGAAAGTCGGTGCTGTCTTCAAACTTGATGGTCATAAAGCCACCGCCGCCAACGTTACCGGCTTCTGGCAGGGTCACGGCTAAAACAAATTGCGCCGTAATAGCGGCATCTATTGCATTTCCGCCCTCTTTAAGCACCTGCATAGCGGCGTCGGCACTATAGCTGTCTGGCATGGCCACCGCAGGTTGGCTAAGACCTACGTCTGTATTGTTGGCGTTATCAATAATGGTGCTAGGAGCGTTTGAGCACGCCACCATCACTGAAATAACCGCTAAAATCATTATCCGTTTTATCATTTGAAAACTCCTTGCTACAAACTCGCTTTTCACATTCTGGGTATAAGCCCACTAACCCAGCATGACTAAACTTGCTATAAAATAGGCAATAAGCGTAAGGGCACCTGCAAACAGTGCATAGGGAAACTGGGTCTTAACGTGGGTGAGCACATCTGTACCTGCGGCGAGTGACGAGACGGCAGTGGTATCTGAAATAGGTGAACAGTGATCGCCAAAGATCCCACCCCCCAAAATAGCGCCAATTACCAAAGAAGGCGGTAAGCCTAAACTTTGAATAAGTGGTACGCCAATAGGAATAAGAATAGCAAACGTGCCCCATGAGGTTCCTGTGGTAAACGACATAATTGCGCCCGCAATAAATAGCATGGGAACAATTAGCATTAACGGAAGATACTCACCCACAATACCCGCAACAAACACACCCGTACCTAGTACCTTAAGGCTGTTGCCTAACGTTAACGACAATAACACTATGGTGACAAGGGGAAGTAGTTCACCCATCCCCTTAAAACCGATTTCTACCGCTTCTTTATGGGTGAAACGCTTGTGCAATAAAAGTAGTCCGTAGGCAATAGCGGTTGCAAGCGCTGTAGCATAGAGTACTGATTTACTGCCGCTGCCTTCAGATAACACGCCGTTCCCTGTCCAAAACATAAACCCAATCATACTTAGCACCATTATTACTAAAGGCACTAACATAAAGCGGGCTTTAGTCGCCGGCTCCGTTGTTTGGTTTACTTCAACCTGAGAGAGTGCTTTTTCTTCTTCAATCATAGGGCCGTGCACTTTGTCGGCTGATATGGTGTAAGCCACAATGAGCAAGGTGAAAATAGCGTAAAAGTTAAAAAATACGCTGCCCCATAAGATAGATGCCGAAGAGCCAGGTAATTCGTAAGCGTCAAGCAGGCTTAATATGAAAGCGCCCCAGCCATTTAGCAGAATTAAAATACAGACGGGAGCACTTGTAGAGTCAATAATATAAGCTAGGCGTGCGCGACTCATACCAAACCGATCAAACAAGCCTCTAGCAAAAATACCTGCGGTAAGCACGCTGAGGTTCGACTCTATAAAGACGGCAATACCAGTAAACATGGTTAAACCGCCCACTTGTTTGCGGCTTTTCGCCACCCCTTTATTTACGAGGTAGTTAACCGTAGCTGTTACCCCTCCTGAGTCGCGAATAAACGCCAGTAACGCGCCCACTAAAACCGAAAAAATAAGTACGCGAGTGTTGCCTGGACTCGCCGCGGTATCAACCACACGCTCTATGGCATTAATAGGGGCCATGTAGCTGGTTGCGATATCAGCATTTACCAGAATTAAGGCTTCAGCAGACAGTACGGCCAGCGCCAATGCTAAGATGACTTCTTTTTTCCAAAAAACGACGGCAATAGCCACAAGAGGGGGGATGACTGACATCCAATCCATACTTCTTTCCAAACTTAAATTTATGTGTGCCTAAACGGGTATGTCTACGTTGCGTAAGAGAGGGTGTGGTTTGCAAGTTCTATGTTGGCGAACAAGCTTCTCTCATTTATGCTAGCGTACCGTATTGTGCTTTGTGTTTCCAAGGATTAGATAAACATTGTTATTCCAGCAAGTTATTTGTAAAAAACACGTCTCTGTTATGGGGGAAATACGTATAGCCCTAGGCTTTTTAGCGATTACTTTTTTAGCGGGTATAACTTCTGCTCAGTCCTTAAGTGCTAACGCCCCGGTCAACTTAACCACAGGTAAGAGTGCCTCTATTCAAAAAGGGGGCGCACAAGGCGGTATACAGCAAAACGCAGATAGTCTTAGCACCATCAAGGCCATGCTGGGCCAAAAGATCATTTTAGATTTTCGCTATTTCTGCGAAGACGACACACCATCATCGCAATGCCGCACACCAATGACGAAAATCCCTGCAAGTTTGCTGGCACTATTAAGTAGTCACAACATTGGTGGCGTGATTCTGTTTTCAGAAAACATTGAAAATACCGAGCAGTTGATAACGCTAAATTACACTATGCAGCAGCATATGTTGAAAGTGGGCAAGCAACCATTATTTATCGCTATCGATCAAGAGGGCGGTAGGGTAGCGCGCCTGCCCTCAGACATGTTAGCGCCATTTGCCGGTAATATGGCAATTGGTGCGACGTTTCATCAACATGGCAGTACTTTTGCGCAACGCGTGGCTCGCCACATCGGTAAAACGCTCTTACCCCTTGGTATTAACACCAACTTTGCCCCATCAGTTGATATAAACAGCGAGCCGAAAAACCCGGTTATAAACGTGCGCAGTTTTTCAGAACATCCAGAGCAGGTTGCTGCGCTGGGCCAAACGTTTGTTGAAGCAATGCAGGGGACGGGCGTGATAAGTGCAATTAAGCATTTTCCAGGTCATGGCGACACGCATGTGGATAGTCACAGCGGTCTTCCACTGGTAAGTCATACCCGAGCACAAGCAATGACGGGTGATATTCTGCCGTTTTCTAATATTATTAGAAGTGCCACACCGCCGGCCATGGTAATGAGTGCACACATTCAGTATCCATCGTTAGACGATACCAGAATTACAGACAAGAACGGAAAGCGACAAATAGTTCCAGCGACTTTGTCGAAGAAGATATTAACCAACTTGCTTCGCAAGCAACTGGGGTATAAAGGTCTAATTGTTACTGACGCTCTAGATATGGCGGGTATTACACAGTTCTTCTCGCACGAAGAGGCTTTAGTTCGCGCATTTAGTGCGGGCGCGGATATTGCGCTTATGCCTTTCACTATAAGAAATAAAACGGATATAAATGCGTTTGCAAAGCTTCTCGACAATGTAGCAGTAAAACTCGCAGATAGCGCATTAGATACATCATCAGAAAGCGCTTTCTTGATATCTTCATATAATCGTATTATCGAAGCAAAACAACGGTTTACGCTAGATGGTTTTATTTCCAAGCCGAAGGTCTGGTGGCTTGATGAAGCAAACGACAATGCATTGACTAATAACCCTAACAGTTTAAAAAACAAAGGAATTAGAATAGAGAAAGCGCTTTCTGAAGGTTCGGTGTCTGTGCTTTTCGGAAAAGAAAAACTACCGATAACATCAACGCGCTGGTTGGCGCTAATGCCGGATGCGGCGAGGTGTTTAGCATTTGAAGCCGCACTTGCACATGCTAGTTCTAAAAGCACCAATAAGCCTCTAGAGTTTGCTTGTTTACCCCTAACCGCGCTACCTAACACCCAATTAGCTATGGACCTATTACAGCAGGCTGAAGCTTTAATAGTAGGTAATATTAGCCCGCTTCACGCGACCTATGAGTTAGGTGGGTTTGATCTACCTGAGCATGTGAAGCGACGTGCGCGTGAAACTGAGGTGATGGCATTTAGTAAAAAGATAATGTCTGCTGCGAAAACACAAAATAAAACCGTAGTTTTTGCACCGCTACGTATGCCGTATAGTGCACAAGATGTTAAAAGCATGACAGATATTGCTATTGCCACATTCAGTTATGCCATTAGTGTAAGCGCCCAAGGTAGCAAAGAAGAAAACAAAGACGATCAAAAGGTTACCAGCTATAGTCTGAACGCACTAGCTGATGTTTTATTAGGTAACACGGCTGCTAAAGGCCGTTCACCCGTTTCGTTAGACTCACTTTCACTACAAAAGTAGAGCCTGTGAAGGCGCGAATTTAAAAGGTAAATCAAAGGCTACCTGGAAAGGTAACCTTAAAGGAAAAAATATGGATACAGAAAAATTATCAGACACTACACAGGTATCGCTAATTGATACTGTGTTAAGTGCGCTACTTCCATTTGCTCCTTTGCTCATTGCTATCGCTTTGGTGATAAGTGCGCTCATTGCACTGCATTATCTTTTGCTGGCAAAACAGGGCCACCTTACCAGTGAACAAAAACTGCCCCGCCAAGTAGGAATGTTGGTACTTACTATCGTTGGAGCTGTTATAATTGCGATGACCCTTCCTGTAAGTGAAAGCACACGAAATCAAGTGATCGCGCTTATTGGCGTACTAATTTCAGGGGTAATTGCGTTTTCTTCCACCACCATGGTGGGAAATTTGATGGCCGGAATAGTACTTCGTGTTAACCGCCCATTTAAAGTGGGAGACTTTATCAAGGTAGAAGGCTATAGCGGACGCGTTACCGAAATGGGTCTGCTGGATGTTGAAATTCAAACCGAAAGCAGAGAGCTTATTGCCTTTTCCAATACGCTGATGGTGAATTCGCCGGTCTCGGTTACTCGCGCCTCTGGCGCAATCGTTAGCGTAGATATTAGTTTAGGCTACGACATACATCACAGTATTATCGAAAAGCACCTGCTTATTGCGGCAGAAAATGCCAAATTGTCAGAGCCATTTGTGCAGGTGGTGGGGTTGGGCGATTTTTCGGTAAGTTATCGTATTTCTGGTTTACTTACCGAAGTGAAAAGCTTGCTAAGCGCTCGTTCAAGGCTGCATAAAGCCGTACTCGATGCACTGCATAATTCTGACATTGAAATTGTGTCGCCCAGCTTTATGAATCAGCGCCCTCAGCCTGATGATTTGAAGATGATAGCTAAATCTCCTAGCCAAACTAAACAAGAGGAAACGTCTCCTGAAGACGTTATTTTTGACAAAGCTGAAGAGGCAGAGCAAAAAGAAAAGAGTAAAGAAACGCTGATGAAGAAAATTGCCGATATTGATGCAAAGATTGCAGAAAGTGACAGTGAAAGAAGGGATGAGCTTAAGCATCAAAAAGCCACAGCTGAAGCTGAGCTTACTATTCTGGTTGAAACAAAAAATGACGATGGTTAGCTTTCACTAACTTATTTAAAGACTATTTTTATTGCTTTAGGGGTTGTGTGAGTATTTACTTACATGTTGGCTTTTTTTGAATTTCTCCCTCTATTCTCACGAATGTTAGCCATCGCGAGATTTCTTTAACTCTTTGCGTTAGCGTAGCTAATTTGAACGTCATTCAATGTCTTGATAAAGAAGATACGCAGCTCTTTTTTCTCTGAACTCGACTAACTCTTTCTGCCAACTTTGGCGAATTTTCTCGGGGGGCATGCCTGCTTGAATTTGAATTCTTAGCGCATCGGTACCGGCCAATTTGTCGAAGAATTCTGGGCGAGTAAAGAAGGTTTCATTTGAGCCGTCACTGTTGCTTACAGTGGTGTTATATTCAGAAAAGCGAGAATAGGCGTTTACCAAGGTTGTGATGTCTAAACCAGTAATAGGTGAATATTCTCGAATTGATAGCCCAGGGCTAAAGCTTTGTGACTTCGTAAAATTAGCTTTGGTATAATCAGCGTTAACAAATACGTGCGCACTTAACATAGAATTTTCATGCTTAGGGTGGGGCGCTGCACTATTTGCTTTTACCGGTACTTTAGTTTCACCTAACTTAACACGGGGGTGACCGATAAGCTGAAAAGGAAAATCAGTGCCGCGACCAATGCTGACATCGGTACCTTCGAAAAAGCACAGTGTCGGGTATAGTTTAATAGACAAATCGTTTGGCAAGTTAGGGCTAGGGGCTACCGGCAGTGAATAATGTGCAGAGCGTTTATAGTCTTCCATCGGTACAACGGTAAGTTTTGCATTGTTGTAGCTGCTCGCATCAATACCCAACCAACGTTCCCCCACAATCATTTGCGCAAGTTCACCCAAAGTCATGCCGTGAAGAACGGGAATAGGGTGCATACCAATGAAAGAAGAATATTCTGACGTCAACACCGGGCCGTCGACATAGCGACCGTTGGGGTTTGGTCTATCTAGCACGATAACGTCGATATTGCGCGCGAAGGCGGCTTCCATTACGTAGTGCAAAGTACTTAAATACGTATAGAAGCGTACGCCTACATCCTGAATATCGAAGACAATGACATCGATATTTTCCAGCATAGCAGGCGTTGGCTTTTTGGTTTTGCCGTAAAGAGAGTGAATAGGTAAACCCGTTTTAGCATCAATATCGCTATGTACCTTTTCACCTGCGCCTTTATTTCCTCTAAACCCGTGCTCGGGTGACATAATGCTTACCACGTTAATACTGCGGCGTAATAAGGCGTCCAGTAAATGCTGGTAGTGATGGTTTGCATTAATCGAATTTGAATGCGCAGTTGAGCTGTTATTTGCTTCACCATTTTCAAATTCGCTTGCGGAAGAATACGTGGGCGAGGGTGGTAGATAACTATGTTCCTTAACCAAGGCACTTTGATTCACTACCAAGCTAACCCGCTTACCAACTAACAAAGGTAGGTACTTTGAGTAGCGTTCAGCCCCTACTGCAAGTTGGTCGGCGTTTAAATATTCATTAGGCAACCCTTCTTGCTTGACGTCTCTACTGTTATTATTGCTTGTATATACATGTGTAGATAAGTTTTCTGGCGCGCATCCGGTAAGGAAAGCGAAAGTGGTCAGCAGGGACAGCGCAATAACAAATGCGCTTATCGTGTAACGTCTAACCTTTATGCTCGTATTGATTAACCCGAAAACTTTCATAGCAATAATCTACTTTAACTATTCGCTTTCATTTACCGCGTTACGCAAATAGCCATCGTTGGCGTTTAGCTGCGCGGCGGCCTGCTCGGCATTTTGCCCCGTCAATACCATTAAAATGGCAACTTTAGCTTTATTATCGCACCCACTAAGAGCTGCCAAAGCGGCATCTTCACTGCACTCGGTAGCCTGCATAACAATACGTAGAGCACGTGCTTTAAGCTTTTCGTTTGTGGCATTTACATCTACCATTAAATTCTGATAGGTCTTACCAAGTTTGACCATGGTGCTCGTACTTATCATATTTAAAATAAGCTTTTGGGCGGTTCCCGATTTCATACGGGTGCTTCCGGTTAATACTTCTGGGCCAACGATTGGACATATTGACGTATCCGCATTCTCAAAGATGGCTGCATTGGGGCTACACGCAATGGCACCAGTAAAGCAGCCCAGTGATCGTGCATATTCTAAAGCGCCACTTACATACGGAGTACGTCCACTGGCTGAAATGCCGATGACGGTATCTTTTTGACTAAGCGCGAGCGTTTGTAGGTCAGTCTTTCCCGCTTCAACGTTATCTTCAGCGCCTTCAACCGCGTGTTGTATTGCGCTTTCACCGCCTGCGATTACGCCAACGACTAAACTATCGGGGACGCTGAACGTAGGTCTACACTCTACCGCATCTAATATGCCTAACCGCCCGCTCGTGCCTGCGCCTATATATATAAGCCTTCCACCACTTCTAATACTCATTGTGGCTGCATCTACCGCTTTTGCGATGTGTGGAATTTCTTGCGCAACCGCCTGCGCGACTTTAGCGTCTTCATTGTTTATACAGCGTAAAATACCCACCGTACTCAGCGTATCTATATTCAGCGAGTCTGGATTCCTGCCTTCCGAGATAATCTTATTAAGAGACTGCGCTAGTTCATTAACGGTGGAATGAGTATGCTCAGCAGGCTCTGAAGTGCTGTTTGAAAGAGAAGGTGAAGTCGTAGATGGCTTGTGGGTAGACATTAAAAACCTTGAAGCAACGTAGTAATAAAATTGTGCGAAGCCAAAGCATAACGGTATTTTACCTTACAAGAAACCTTACGTTAGATTGCGCCTTTTTCAGCATTAATCTAGCACGCCTTTAAAGTTTCTCATGGTACACTTTCCGTTTACTCTTTCGATGACAATAAACATTTAAGGAACGTGTTTTTCTGTGAGCCGACAAACGCAAGCTATCATTCACGCTGACGCCCTTTTACACAACTTTAAAGCGCTTGCCGCGATAGCGCCATCAAGCCAGTCGATGGCGGTAGTGAAAGCTGATGCCTACGGGCATGGAGCCGTAAATGTAGCGCGTATTTTACAGCATGTATCGTCGCAATTCGCTGTAGCCATTATTGAAGAAGCAATAGCACTTCGCGATGCAGGTATAAGTGCGCCCGTGGTCGTATTAGAAGGGGCGCATCAGGCGAAAGAGTGTCAGATGGCGTTTCAGCATAATTGTATTTTGGTGATGCACTGCGAAGAACAACTTCAGTGGTTGAATAACTGCCCAGAAAACCAACGTCCTCACATTTGGCTTAAAGTGGATAGCGGCATGCACCGCTTAGGCTTTGCGATTTCCGACATTGAAGATATGACGAAAAAATATCGTCACCTCCTTAGCGAACAAACGGTCATCGCCACCCATTTCGCGTGTGCCGATGATGTGGATAACGGCTTTACCGCCTCGCAATTATCAGCATTTAAACGAGTAGCCGACGCTATTGGGTTACCTACTAGCGTTGCGAATTCCCCCGCTATCGTAAATTGGCCAGCAAGCCGCAACGCGTGGAACCGGTTAGGGGTAGGTGTATACGGCGGTGCGGTATCTACAGCTAACAATGTTGGTGTTGAGATTTACCCCGCTATGACGCTTCGCTCCAGTATACTTGCGGTGCGTACCATTGCTGCGGGCGAAGGGGTTGGCTACGGTCAAAGGTGGGTGGCATCTAAACCGAGTAAAATTGCAACTGTGGGAATTGGCTACGCAGACGGTTATCCAAGGCATTGTAAAAACAAAACCCCAGTGATGGTGCGTGGAAAACGGGCTTTTCTGGCGGGCCGGGTATCAATGGATATGATCACCATTGATGTTACCCACATCGATAATGTGAGTGTGGGTGATGAAGTCGAGCTGTGGGGGCAAAACGTGCCTATCCAGGAAGTCGCTGCGTGTGCAGATACCATCGACTATGAGTTAATGACACGGGTGTCGCAGCGCGTTCCCCGTATAGTAAAATATCTATAAGTTTCAACGTAGTGCCACTTTCCCTCTAAACTATATAAGTTTTAATTAAGCACTATTCATTAAAAGAATGAGACTTTTACCCCTGTCTTGAGTCTATACTAGCGCTGCTTAGATTCAGGATTGCAGTGAATGCTTCACTTCCAACTGTACTAAGCAACAACTCAAAAGTGAGGTTTGTATGCGTACTTCGTTTTCTCGTCCAAGAGTGAATCGTGGAGTAGTAAGTCGACCGTCAAGACCTGTTCAAAAGAAGCAATAGGGTTGCTGTAGGCGTATAGGAATACAAATAAAAGATACAAAAAAGCCCGGTGGGTGTGTCACTCACCGGGCTTTTTATTTGCGTTAGTTTAGCGTTAAGTAACGCAACCTTGCGGCGGGTTGGCTAACGGGCTTTCGCTTACCCGTTTTGCGCGCGTAACTCGCTGTTTAAATTATTGTCTAGCCCACTTCCTAATTTAGGCTCGGTGCGCTCACCTTCCACCTTTTTTGTATTGTTCTCTCCCTGTACTGGGAAATAACGCTCTGGTCTATGGTTAAGAGAAATAACCATATTAAGACAAAACGCGGCTAAGATAGAGATAAGGACTAAATGCCAAGCGATAAAGAAAAGCGCACAAAGCAATATGGTGCTGTCTACCGCCAGTTGGAACGTACCCGCTCTAATATTGAATCGCTGTTGTAGGAAAAACGCCATAATGCCAACGCCGCCAAGGCTCGAGCTATGACGGAACATCATCAGCATACCTACACCAATTAATATGCCGCCAAATACCGCAGCGAATATGGGGTTAACGTGACTAATATCTACAAACGCGGGTATTTGTTCGGTTAACACCGATACCGTGGTGACAGAAATAAAAGTGTTTATGGTGAATCGTTTGCTAATTTGCGTCCATGCCAATGTATAAAACGGCAAGTTGATAAGAAAGAACAGCAAGCCAAAATCCATATCGAAGGCATAAGTACCTAACAGGGCTAATCCTGCTGCGCCACCTACCATTAGATCTTGAGATTGGAATAGGTATACGCCAAAAGCAACAAACAAGCCGGCGCTTATCAGGGCGAAAACATCCTCGATGACACTGTGTTTTGTTTTTTGCATAAGAAGAAACTTGCGTTAAGAAGACACGGCGTAATTATACGTTTACAACCTCAAAGGTAACAGCGAGATGAAAAGTTAACTCAGTGCGATAAACAACTAGGGGTAAGTCTGTCTTTACGACTCTTAACGTGGGAGTGAATAGGGTGTTGCGCCGATGTAAACATTGCACCACACTGGGTCATAGAAATGGTTAAAAACGTGCACTAACTGCCTGAAGACCGACTACTCCACATAAGAAAAGACCACAATATCTTGTTTATTAAATTCAATATTGCACTGCATTATGCCTAAGTGGAGTGGACTATATGCCTCAATCTTGCTGCCATTTGCAACAAACGTGGTATCCCATAACAGCAATTCAGCAGTATCTAACTGACGTTCTACACTCTTTTTCAAAACCCCAGGCGTGAAATTATCGCATAGAATAATGACTTCCCGCCTCGCCTCAATCCAGTAAAATGTAATGGTGATCAGCAATGCGATAGCCGCTATTGCCACCACATCAGCAATAATGGAACGTTTCATGGCTTGCACGTATTGCATCTCCTTTACTTGTTAAGTTTACAACCGCTGCTCTGATAGACAGAAAGACACTAAGCGGCAATAGCGGCAGAAAATAAATTGAAGGTCGAACCTGTATAAAGCGATGTTACGCTGTTTGGATCAAGTCCCACTTATTGCCAAACTTATCTTTAAAGATAGCGACCGTACCATATACTTCTTCGCGAGGGGTCTCTAAAAACAACACGCCTTTGTTTCGCATGTCGTTAAAGTCTCGCCAAAAATCGTTTGTATTTAGAATTAAAAACACTTTATCGGCCGCTTGATTGCCAATAAGCACGCTTTCAACCTGGTTTTTCGCCTGTGTTAATAACAAACTAGCCGGGCTATTCGGTGGCGTTACCAGCACAAATCGCGCGTCATCACCGGTAACTTTATCTTCAGTTAATGTGAAATTTAGAACCGAAGTGAAATACGCAATGGCGCTGTCGTAGTCGTCAACGAAAAAGGTAATAGCAGAAAGGTGTTGAGTCATAAAATAGGTGTTAGCCCACAATTTTGAATAAATTAAATGTGAATACTACCTAAAAGGTGGCCGAGCTGAAATGGAGATTAACCGTTATTGCATAACGCTGGGTGATTTCCGTGAGCGCAATATATTGAGCAACCATTTATGAACATTTTCTGCAAATGATCTTTTTGTAAGGTTTGCACAGTATAGTTAGTACTGAAGGATTTATTTTGGCGCACAGCCGCTTTAAACGTTCACGCCCCACTATTTACTTAGAGGCATGGCTTCGTTTAGGGTTCCCGCCAAAAGTTAAATACAGGAACAGTAATGAACAAGCTACTATCCGCATTTTCTTTAGTTTCATTGGCTACATGCACCGCAGGCCTCGCTAAAGCCGACGAGCTGCCGTTCAATTTGAGTGGGCACGTTCGGGTAAATTACGGTCACCAAGACTGGCAACAACCTGAGTTTAGGGATGGGTTCGAGTTTGAGTCGTTCAAGCTTGGCGTATCAGGCGAATCAGACCAATTCAGCTACAAAGCAGAGTATCGCTGGTACGAAAACACCGATTTCGATACCGTTCGTTTTGCCGACCTTACCTATCACTTTGATGAGCAAACACAAATCACCGCGGGAATTACGCAAACACCGTTTGGTCTACAGCCCTTCGGCAGTAATAACTTTTGGTTCTCGGTGAATTACTACCTTGGCTTCGAAGATGACTATGATGCCGGGGTTAAAATAAATCACGATTGGGAGAACTGGGATTTCCAAGCCGCCTACTTCATGAATGATGAGTACAACGACGCGGCAGAGTTTGGGCGTTATTCCTTTGACGTGGCCGACGACGGCGAATACCGTAATAAAGAAGATGGCCAATATAACTTACGCGCAAATTACTCAGCGAACTTTATCCGTGGCGCTACCACAGATATTGGCGTGTCTTATCAATATGGCAACATTTTAAATTTAGATACCTTGGATGATGGAGATATGAGCGCCTATGCCGTTCACATGCGTCATACGCAAGGTGATGTAAAAGTGGAATTGCAGTATATCGATTATGAGTACGATTTGGCTGCGCCAGAGGGGCAAGCAGATGATCGCATCGCATTGTCGTCTTTTACTTTCCCATTCTTAGCGGCAGCTGACGGTAAAACGTACTCGGCAAACCTAGTTTACTCGGTACCGTATAAATTTACCCACATCGAGTCGCTCACCTGTTATTCAGAGTATAGTGTGGCAAAAGGCCAAGGTAGCGAAGGTAAAAATTCGTCTCAATGGATAAACGGGTGTAGCTTTGGTTGGGATAAATTGTTTGTATATGTAGATAGTATCCAAGGTAAAAATATGTGGTTTTCGGGCGGCCCTGGCGTCGGCCTAGATTTAGGCGGTCGACAGGAAACGACTCACCGTCTTAATATTAACCTTGGTATTTACTTCTAAACGAATAACAGGACTTTGACATGCGATTATTACTTATAGCGACATTTATATTAGCGCTAACACCTATGCAAAGTTTTGCCCACGCGTGGATGAAACTGCGAATAGCGACCACAGAGTACGCGCCTTATACGTCAACCGATATGCAGCACGATGGTTATATTAACCACATCATTGCTGATGCTTTTTTGGAAACCGGCGTGGTTGTTGAATTTGTATCTCTACCGTGGGAAGAGGCATTAGAAGCGACGCTAAACGGCGAGTACGACGCCATTTCTTACGGCAACTTTGTGCGCGCAAGGGAAGCTGAATTTTACCACAGTAACCCGATTACCGCAGAAAGCTTGGTGTTTTATGTGAATGCTGAAAAAGGCCCAGAGACGTGGTCGGAGTTAGGTGACTTAAAAGACCTTAAAATGGGGGTAACAGAAGGTTACCTTTACAATGATGAACTGGCTGCCTATATCCAAGACAATAAAAACGTTGTTGAAGCGCCTACCGATAAAAGCAACTTAGAAGCGTTGATAGAAGGCAGCATCGACGTGTTTCCCATCGATGAGTTAACCGGTTGGTATTTGTTGCAGCGAGACTTCAATACGGGTGATCGTCGCGACGTAATGTCTATCAAACCTTTTATTTCAACGGTGACTACCCATTTGTTAGTACCTAAAGGTGAAGGCGATAGTCAGCTTATTCTCTCTTTATTCAACAAAGGGCTAGAAGAGTTAACGCTAGACGGCAAACTTACCCGTTTTAAGCGATTGCTAAAAGAAGGTTACTATCAACACCCTCAAAAGAAAGTGAACTACGACAGACGCTAGTGTCACTCACTTATACCTTCAACAAATAAGCGTGATATAGGCTGTGTTCTTTAAGCAATTGCAGCCTGTATCGCGAACTTTGCTTCTTACCCTAGACTATCTTTCCTGATTTATATTTACCTGATATGGTTGACGGCTATTTTGTCACGCCCACCTAGAGGTTGCCTTGTTGTATTCAGCTGAAACGTCATTATTTGCCCGCTTTACTGCGCTATTAAAACTTCTTGGCCCAGGCGTACTTATGGCGACAGCAGCAGTGGGAGGGAGCCATTTAGTGGCATCTACCCAAGCGGGCGCGAAGTTTGGATGGCAATTGGCACTACTTATTTTAGTAGTTAACCTACTTAAATATCCCTTTTTTAGGGCGGGGGTCAGCTATACCATTAGCACTAAACAAACCCTACAGCAGGGCTATCTAGGCATGGGTAAGCGTTACCTAGCCATTGCGCTATGCTTAAATATTATCGCATCGGTAGTGAACGCCGCTGCCTTGTTACTGTTTGCGGCAAGTTTGTTGTCGTACTCTGTTCCTTTTGATATTGCCGTGACCTTATCTGCAAGCGTGGTGCTTGCACTCATCTTACTCATATTACTGGCAGGCCATTTTGAAGGGCTAGACAATATCGCAAAAGGCATTATGGGCATATTAGTTGTGGCAACAGTGGCTGTATTTATAGTGGCACTAAACAACTACACGCCAGCTGTGGGGGCGCCGGTAGAGCAGCCTTCGCCATGGACTCTTGCTACCTTAGGCTTTCTAGTGGTAACCATGGGTTGGATGCCTGCGCCGATAGAGATATCGTCTATCACTTCTTTATGGTTAAAGCGTCAATGTTCTACCCAAGCTGTAACACCTAAAACAGCCTTGTTCGACTTTAATTTGGGGTATGCAGTCACTGTGCTTCTTGCTCTCTTATTTCTGGGGTTGGGGGCACTTATTTTATATGGCAGTGGTACGGAATTAAGTACAAGCGGCATTGGCTTTTCTCACCAACTTATCAGTATGTATTCATCAACTATTGGGCAGTGGGCCCATTGGCTTATCGCGCTGGTGGCATTTTTATGTATATTTGGCTCAGCGCTAACCGTGTACGACGGCTATGCACGTGTGGTGGCTGAAGCTATAGCTTTACTTTTTAACAAACAAAAAGCAGCGCGAAATACGCTAGTTACACCTGTGCTATTGTTCATGGCAGTTGCCAGCTTTATTATTGTTCTTTTCTTCAAGTCTGCCTTACTTGCAATGCTAGGTTTTGCGATGACACTAGCCTTTGTTACCACCCCCATGTTTGCCTGGCTTAACCACAAGTTAGTAGCTAGCACTCAATTACACCATGATGCGTCGCCCAATGTAGTGGTAAGAATGCTGAGCTATATTGGGCTAGCTTATCTGTTTGGCTTTCTCATCGTATTTGTGTGGTGGAAATGGTTCAGTTAGGCGCCTAGTCGCGGCCGCGCCTAGTAAATTAGTTTAATAACGCGTACTTAGACAACCTTTAATAAAAATCCTCCTCTATACTTTGTTCGACACTATTAAAGGAGTGCGTTATTCGGTGCCCAGCGTTAAATTATCATCTAATTCTCTTTCAGCGATTTTTAAGCGATGTAAATCTAGCCTCATCGTGTGCCTGCTATGCACGGTAACCTGGGGGTGCACAGAAGCGTCTTCGGTCGCTGTAAAGTGGCATAACGCCTACGATATTGAAAGAGAGCTTCACTTGCTTGGGCAAGAGGAAGACCCACGCAAAATTTATAAGCGGCTTCGAAGCATTAAACAGCAAGCGTCACTACAACTTTCTCAATTGCGCGAGACAGGGCCACAAGATACTGTGTTTCGCGACTGGCTTGAATCGCTCCAAATAAGCCTCTCGCTTGCGCCTTTGCATAGCAATAAAATAGAAACGTGTAACGTGTGGCAAAAAGCCATGGAAGCGTCTTGGGGTGTGGAGCTGGTACAATTTAATGAACGAGCGAAACTCGTGTGGCGCGTAATGCTAGCCACCTGCAACGCGCGAGTTCGCTCCCTGTGATACGGTTAAACGCCAAAGCCTAACTGTTAGTCTATATAAACAGGGGCGTGGTGGTACGCAAAATTTGTTGCAGGCGCCCTTTATGCTTTTTTAACGAATTGGGCTGTAAGCATCATCTCACCGGCGCCATCAACCTTACAATCTAGCTGGTGGTCTTTCGCATCTTTTACGTGGCGAATTAAGGCTTTAGTACCAATTTTTAGTACCAGTGAGCTTCCTTTAACTTTTAAATCTTTTGCTAGCGTAATTTTATCGCCAGCCACTAAAGGAGTTCCGTTAAAATCTTTTGCAGATACCTCTTCTTCTACTTCGTTAGGGTTCCACTCGTGTCCACACTCGGGGCAAATGAGTAGAGACTGGTCTTCGTATACATATTCTGATTGGCAGTGGGGGCAAGGAGGTAACGACATCGTGAATTCTCTTAAAATACTGAGTTAAAATGCTCGGGTCATGAAATGGCTGTTAGGGTCTAGAACGTAGTTAGCAAAAGGGCCGCAGTCCACAAAACCAAACTTTTTATATAAGGTTCTGGCTGCCAAAAAGTATTCTTGTGTTCCCGTTTCCAAACTGACCGAGCTGAACCCCTTCATTTTCGCATGTTCTAAGGCAAAAAGTAATAACTGTGAAGCCACACCCGTCCCCCGAAACTGCTTGGCAGTGCGCATAGATTTCAACTCAGCGCAATTAGCATCAAGGGTTTTAATTGCCACACAGCCTGCAAGTTGCTGCTGCTTCCAACCGCTAAAAAACGTAATATTTGAAGCTTTTAATGCGTTCACATCTAGGGCATGTACGCTTTCAGGTGGAGAAGTGGCGTACATATCCGATATATGCTCTTCTTAAAGGGCGAGTACTTCTCCCCCGCTAAGATCGTCAATAACAATCTTCATACATTTTTCACCATATTAAAAAAGCGCTCGTCTTCGCTTTCAATCACAAAGTTACTTCTTAAATACAGGTTAACCGCGGGACTGATTTTAAAAACGCGTAAAGAGAGGGCATTTTTCTTTGCTTTTAAAGCAAGCCTCTGCGCTTCTTGAAGTGAAGCCATACCTATTCCTTTATTTTGTGCACTACCTATAACCTGCAGGTCGCGCACCACACATGTACTCAAGTTGAAATGAAGGCGCATCACGCCTACTACCTCTTTATTGAGTAAAATGTCGTAGTTTTCCAAATCAGAAGTAACGCTTAGTACCTTATCTACCGTCCAATCAGGGGCGAACTGAGCGTAGTAAATGCGCATGTTTTCATAGGTAATGGCTGCCGCATGTGACAGGTTTGTAGTGGGTATGAAGGTAACGTCCATATTAGCTTTAGTTAAGTAGCGGGTGGTTGAAAAGTATTCTTCAGCTTACGTTATATTGTCAAACTTTCTCGTGCTTAAAGACTCACTTTTTCACAATGCCTATTACCGAAGAGTTAGCAGCGATAGTAATGAATGATACGAAAGCCACCGTGAGCAAACGCATGTGTATGCGTCTCAGCGAACGCAGTGAGTGTATTTATTGGGTTGTTAGCTGCCATTGTTAAATTGAAAAGTGATAGCATATACGCTAGCATATAAATTATGAAAAAAGTAGTGATTGACACCAGTGTACTTATCAGCGCCCTGATTGGCAAAACAGGGCCAGCTCGAGAAGTGATACGGCAATGCTTGTTGGGTAGGTTAAATCCGCTGATTAGCACGACCTTATTTTTGGAATACGAAACAGTAAGTAAGCGAGACAAAATCAAAGAGTTGTGCCCGCTTACCGAGGACGAAGTGAGCAATTTATTAGCAGCATTTTTTAGTGTTTGCGAATGGGTGCAGATACATTATTTGTGGCGACCAAATTTAAAAGACGAAGGCGATAATTTTCTCATTGAACTTGCAGTAGCAGGAAATGCTGAGAGCATTATTACGAATAACCTAAAAGATCTGCGAAATGCGGAATTACAATTTGAAGGTTTGAAAGTGTTAGCGCCAGAAGATTATTTGAGAGGAGTTTAATATGTCTACTCTAACTGTACGTTTACCAGATGATAAGCATAATCGATTGAAAGCTTTGGCTGCGCATAAAAAATTGAGCTTAAACAAATTAATAGAAGAGTTATCTACACAAGCGATAGCTGAATTTGATACAGAGGTAAGATTTAAGGCGATTGCTGCTACTGGAGACAAAAAGAAAGGTTTAGAACTTCTCGATAAGCTTGATTCACATTTTGGTAGCTAACGCTAAGCTTTGGGGCAGTGACGTAGCGGCATAATAGCGAAGCGCCGCTGCGTTACTGTCCCAGTGAACGAAGTGAAAGTGTTTAGCGCTTTGTTAGCTGCTTGTGCGTTCTAAAGACTGCGATTGCTCCAGTCTCTCAGCCAACCAAACCTTAATTATAGATTGGCGAGTAACGCCAACTCGACCGGCTTCTCTATCCAAGGAATCGACCATCCATTCCGGAATGTCCACGTTAATCCTTTTTTGTTTTTGCATTGGGCGTTTTGCTTTGGATAAATCTAAGTGCTGAAGGATTTCATCTCCACTCTCAAAATTTTCCTCGAAATTTTTAGCTTTCATATATTGCCACCTCTGACTTTCTAGCGCACCTGCGAGCGGTTTAATTTGATTGTTAGGCGGTATGCAGATCTATTGGCTGGACGTTATCCAAGTTGATGTTTTGCTTTGCCTGCCAAAGTTCATAGTTGTCTTGCATACTAAGCCAACTCTCAGGGCTGCGCCCTAATACCTTTGATAACCTTAATGCCATTTCTGGCGTTACTGCACTTTTTCCCTTAACGACACGATTTAGTGTAGAAGCGGCTACACCAAGATGGGTTGCAAGTGTCCTGCAACTTATGCCGTGTGGCTCCATGTAAATGGACTCAATAAATTCACCGGGGTGTGGTGGGTTATGCATATTCATTAGTGATAATCCTCGTAATTTAAGATGTAAGCATTACCATCCGTGAACTCGAAAGTTACTCTCCAGTTACCGTTGACAGATATCGACCAAATGTTTGACCTTTCTCCTTTAAGTTGATGTAGAGAGAAGCCTGGCAAATTAATGTCATCAATATCTTGCGCGGTGTGAATAGTAGCTAACTGCATGCGAAGTTTTTTCGCGTGCTTAGTCTGTATGCCTGAAGTTTTCCCTTTTTCGAAAAACAGCTTCAGGCCCTTATGTTTAAATGACTTAATCATGAAAAGAGTGTAGCGTGTTGCGCAACGCGGTGCAACTTGGCGCCTACGTGTTTTTGTCCCTGCGAACGTAGTGAGCGAGTTTATGCGCTTGTTAAACCGACAATGATAGCCTAAAATGACCTAATTAAAGACCTTTTAGGAGACCGATATGGCGACGAGGATTTTGGCAGACGTGGCTGCAAGTATTACTGAACTAAAAGCAAACCCTATGAAAGTTGCGAGCAGTGCATATGGCGACCCTGTCGCTATATTGAATAGGAATGAACCCGCATTCTATTGTGTCCCAGCTGAGATTTACGAAAAAATGATGGATCGTTTGGAGGATCTGGAACTACTGCAGCTTGTTAAAGAAAGGCAAGGTGAAGAAAGCGTTTCGGTGAATTTGGATGACCTATAAATTAGAGTTTAAGAGAAGCGCCCTAAAAGAATGGAATAAGCTAGGTAGTACTTTGCAGCAGCAACTGAAAAAGAAATTAGCAGAGAGATTAAAAACACCACACGTAGCCCCAGATAGAGTGTTAGGTGCCGATAATGTTTATAAAATAAAATTACGTCAATCAGGATATAGGTTGGTGTATCAGGTACTTGATGACGTAGTTGTAGTTACAGTGCTTGCAGTGGGAAAACGTGAGAGAAATGAGGCTTACAAAAAAGCATTAAAGAGACTTGATGTTGAATAAGGGTTTAACATTAAGCTAAGCGGCGCGGACGTGTGGGCTATAATGCGAACGAAGTGAGTTAGCCCGCATGGTAGTGTCCAGCGACCGGAGGGAGTGGCTTGAGCGTCTTGCTAGCCGCGTTCGTGCCAATACCCTGGTTTTCGGTGGTTGTGCATAATAGCTACCACACTAATTTCCCTGTTTTCGATAATTTTATAAATAATAGAGTATGGGAACCTGCTTAAGACAAAGCGTCGATGAGTTTGCCCTATTTTTGTCCATGCCGATGGCAAAGAGCTAACTGAATCGATGGCTTCCTTGAGTTCTTGAGTAAATTCGTGACCCAAACCCAATGACTGTTCTTGATACCAATCAAACGACTCTTTTATTTCCCTTTTAACCTCTGGGTGAAAGGAAACAGGCAGCATCTTTTAATTAAGATCCTTTTCTATCTCTTCCCAACTAATGCTTTTTACCGCACCAGACTCTAGCTCTGCGCTGCGAGATTCTGCAAGTTTTACCCACTCGGATTCCACATCGCTATCAATCTTGGTATCCATAGCCGTTAAAAGACAGTGGGCAGCAAGTGCTTTCTCTTTAGTACTGAGTTGCTCGATATTTGCAAGCATCACTTTTAATGCATCAGACATAAAATAACTCCCATTGGGTATGATTTGATATTACCACTAAAAAAGAGAAGTGAAAGGCTGGATTTACAAGTAGCGGCTAACTTTTAAATAAGGGGCGCAGGCGCGTGGGCTATAATGCGAAGCAGCCCACGTGTATGCGTCCCAGCGAACGAAGTGAGTGAGTTAATTGAGTTTGTTAGGTACGTTTATAAACATCGGAGCGATGCCCGACTTTTATCACCTGTACAACAAGCTCGTTTTCTCGGATTTCATAAATTATTCTATAAAGACCTTGCCGGATACGATACAAGTCGAGTCCACTAAGTTTAATTGCTCCATCCCTTCGCGGGTTTTCAGCTAATAAGTCAATTTTGGCGAGGATCTTTTTAACGTCCGACTTGGGAATTGCCCTAAAATCTTTTGCTACTGACTTCTTGAAAGTGACGCTATATTTTTCCATCAGCTTCCAAAGTGTTTAGCAAGTCCTCATAGGAGATTTCGGGCTCTTTGGCCCTTTGTCTTACCGCAGCCAAATCTTCTTGATCTTCTTTCATAAGGAGTCTTACTGCTTCATCAATCAGTTCTGATATTGAGGTATCTGATGATGCCGCCCGCAGTTTCAAAGCATTATGAATTGCTGGTTCGAAGTAGACGGTAGATCGTTTTGATAAAGTACTCATGAATAAGCCTCCATTTATGTAACATTAAAACATTATAGCGCTAAAATGTCAGTTGGGCTAATTTTTACTCAAGAGTACCTAGACACAATGACTCCCT
>NZ_JBQKUJ010000022.1:0-54506 GCF_054968525.1 Alteromonas sp. G5_S2_22_S1
CGAACTGCTAGAATCTACTCTCATACCATGGCTCATGTTCGTAGAGCAATTCGATTCAGAATTACTATTGTAATGTTTGTTGTCAATAGCCATTTCAAAACTCATAGTATCTACAGCCATCGCTTGCCCGACGAGGGCAGATAGCACTGTAAACACTAATATTACTTTTGATATGGATTTAAACATTTCTTAAGCATTAAACATAACCAATATGGAGAATAATGGATTTTCGCGAATTGGTAAACAGTTGAGGCTGATTTGTAATTAGAATAGCCCGTTCATCGGCAGAATTTAGGAAATAGTCATGATGAGGGAGATTGCCTACAACCATGCAAATTTTTGGGCGCGTCTCTAACTCTATAATTCAGATACTGCGGTAGAACTTGAACGCTTTAAGTAGCCGCCACAATACTTTCCTTTTGTCCAGTTCCATTAACGTTATAACGGGGGCTAACCAGAAATACTAGAAAATTGAGGAGGCTTGAGGAGCTATATAAATAAACACACCCGATAAATATAAATTCACCGGTAACTTGAAAGAGAAATCAGATATTCTGTTTAAATCGTTGAGGCACAAACTCACTTCAGCGATTTCAACTTAAGCGCCACTCAAGCGCCACTCAAGCGCTGGTCGATAAGTGACTTTCGCCCCGCGGTTATAGATACTCTCTGTTTCACTTATTTTTCTGCATATGAATAAGGCGATTAATATCAGCTTTAGGATAAAAAAGTTCAATCACTTCTATCAATTGTGAGCACGGTAATAAGTTGTCTATCCGTGATAGGAAAACCTCTTTATAGGGCTATCAGCGCTTGCTTTAGCTGACTACTGGCAATAATTAACTGTTGGCTCACGAGCAGTAGAAAATGTAACTTAACATGCAGTCATGATCTCACGTTAGGAACTTATTCGGATCTTCCCTAGTATCAATTGAATAACATTTTTATGCTGTTTCTAATTATTTCATCGATCTCGGGACATTCATTGAGACAGG
Organism: Alteromonas sp. G5_S2_22_S1; assembly: GCF_054968525.1. Lineage (NCBI taxonomy): Bacteria > Pseudomonadati > Pseudomonadota > Gammaproteobacteria > Alteromonadales > Alteromonadaceae > Alteromonas > Alteromonas sp. G5_S2_22_S1. The sequence continues at coordinate 996 of NZ_JBQKUJ010000022.1, forward strand.
TAACGTTAATCTATATTAGGATAACCTATTGTCAGCAAGTGTTTTTCAACAGTTTCTTGATAGAACTCTGCAAAAAAATCGTAAAGTCATTTTATCGTTGTACGCCCAATGAGTTGAATGGAAGCATTGACTTGTTCCAGCAGCAATTATCCGTGACAAGGAACAGGTGGCCGAAAACTTTTTTGATCTCTACTACATACCAAATTCGAAAGCTAGGTTACGTTTCATTACCCTATTTTTATTCTCTTGCTAAGTCGCAGTCTCTCTTTTCAGGAGTGATATTAAGGCTAAGGTTACAGTAACTTAAGCCTGCCAAAGATTACGGACCAATAGTTTCATTTTTAAAAGTCAACAAAAACGATATGTCTTCTTCGGCAGTTTTGGTTACAGAAACTTCTGCACATACAGCGTCGCACAATGCATCTACTATAGAAAGACCTAGCCCAAAGTTATCTTCAGATGTTCTAGAAGCATCTTTTTGCCAAAGCGGTTCAAACATATGCTTTAGATCATCCTCATTAACCTCTGTCCCCACCTTATTTGTCACTCTGAGGTAAACATTACTAGAACTATTTACACCTAAGTTCACAAGTATTTCTGTATCAGTTTTTCCGTGTTCTATAGCGTTATCTATCAGATTACTTATTATCGATTCTACTGCAACGCGATTGCTCTTGACGCTTAACTGAAAATTGGAGCTAATCTCTACCTTAACATTTCTTGCTTCTTTTATCTGAATAAGTTGAGTTACTAATTTGTGGATATCTATCTCATCAGTTAGCTCTAGGGTCTTAAAACTATATTTTTGGATTAACATAAGGCCAGAAATAATATTTTTCATTCTTGTGCCTATTTGCAAAACACGTGGCTTAAAATCTTTTTCTAATCTTATTTCTCCTGGAAACTTAATTGCTACTTCAGTCATATTTATTAATTCAGAGACTGGTGTTTTTAGCTCGTGTGCGATATCCGAAGTCAACCTCTTCTCACGCAGGTAAAGCGAATAATTATCTTCAATAAAGTGATTCAAACTTTGGGTAATGGGTTCCAATTCCTCGACATTATTTTGAAAAGCTTCGTGTTTTTGCCTAGTGGTAAATCGTAGTCCTTTTATCTTGGCATTTAAGGCATCCAAGGGTGCCAGAGCATAAGCCACAGTGTTACGCACTGTAAATCGAACAACTAGCGGCACGATAATTAATGCAAATAGAAAAGCACCATCGATAAACCACAACGTGAAATTTAACAATTCTGTAGATGTTGCGTACGCGATAACCATTGACGGGCGAGTATCGTTACCCTTATCCATGACGCGATAAAATCCAGCTCTGTCTTCAGAATCAATCTGAGGTATATATCGAGTGTAAATTACCCGACCCGTACGGCCATCGGGCAGAGTAATATCCTGGAAAGAATATTCATCCAGGCCAATGCTGCTGTAAGGCAATTCATTGATGGTATAAAGCGCCAGAGTATCTGATTTTTCAAACGTTGAGTCTTTGTACCAAAGTTGAAAATACTCGGGGGAAGATGTCCCTTCAAACTCAGGCAAATACTCACCTGCAAATTCGAACTCCACACCCTCGACATCTTCATTTACCAAGCTCTGAAGCATACCTACTTTTGCCTTCATAGCCTGGTTGAATTCTTGTTCGATCCAGGAATCGACGCCAATATCTGCTGCAAGTAAAACGGCAATGACTAACAGTGAAATAATAATAGAAAGTCTTCGTGTTAATGTTTTACGTATTGATTTCATTAGCTTCTACAACTCTGTAACCAAAACCACGTTTACTTTTAATGGGTAGAGACGCGCCGCTTTCTCTTACTTTTTTCCTTGCTGAGGAAAGGTGAGCTTCAATAGCATTTTTTGAGATATGGTCATAGCTTCCAGAAATAAATTCACTCAGCATTTCTGAGGTAACTATCTTGTGTCTATTGAGAAAAATACATTCAACAATTTTGTACTCATTCGGGGTCAGGTTGATAATGCCATTATTGTATGAAAGCGTTTTAAACTGGATATTGAGTGTCAAACTGTTGATAGTAACTTGGTCATTGAGACAATTTACCGCACCTCTCCTCATCAAGCTAAGTAGTCTAGCAGTCAATTCGTCAAACGAGAACGGCTTAGAAAGGTAGTCGTCAGCACCTGCCAATAGCCCCGCTACCTTGTCTTCAGACTCAGATCGCGCAGATAAGATGATAACCTTTGTTTCTAAATGTCTTTTTCGTAACGTTTTAAGAATAGTCATACCGTCCAACTCAGGTAGCATCATATCAAGGATGATTATTTCGTAGCTACCAAGCAACGCCATACTCAATCCCTCAGAGCCAGTGCCAGCAGTATCGACTGAATAGCCCAATTTTTCCAAGCCTAAGCTCAAACTGTTTCTCAATGATAAAGAGTCTTCTATCAGAAGTATTCTCATAATTTGAATGTCAATTTTAAAGTTATTTGAGTATACCTTCTCAACCTTAGGATTTGCTGAAGAAGCTATTGAAAAGGTGCTTATAGTTAACCTACGTATACGTGGTTCTTTTAGCATAAATCGATTGATTTACTTCAATAGCTCTTAAGTTTATCTCGATATTTTGTTCATATTAATAACAGTCTTGTGACTAACGATGAAGGCTTATTTTATATCAGCGCTGCTACTTTGTGGGTGCTCAATAACCTCTACAGAAATTTCTCCCCCCAATGGTAAAAGTGACAAAGCTGTCATTTTTGACATCGATGGAACATTGATCCCCTGTAACGCCTGCATTTTTTCTGAAAGAGAAAATGCGTCTGAACGTGTTCAAGCATACGCTGATAAAGGCTTCAAAATTATCTATCTGACTGCGCGAAATGTATACTTCCAGTTCAACATTCCACTTTTTTATCCCGTTACCATCTCCCAGATAGAGATATTCAGGTAGCTAATTCGATGGCTTAGCGAAAAAGCTTTTAAAACGTTTAAACTAAATATTCTAAAGCCTTACAAGGAGTCTGGCTGGAAACTTTTCGCTGCTTATGCCGATTCAAGCACTGACTTTGTGGCTTATTTGGCCGCAAGCGTTCCTCAGGACAAAATATTTGCAATAACATGACAAGGTGATTGTAAGTGCAAGCCAAGGCCGTGGCGAAAGTACTACGATAGCTGGTCGAAACACACTCCTATAGCGTTCCCTCCTTAACCAGCCTCTTTCTTCCTTCCTGAGCGATTAGAACATTATTACCTCAATTAAATGACTCTTCATAAGCGTATCTTAAGTTTCGTTTGTTAGAGTTTTCCTGTCGAAAATAGAATTTGCTTGATCTTGGGGCTTTGACAGAGGGCTACGTGCGAATTTCAGTTGTAATACCAGCAAAAAACGAAGAAGAAAATTTAAAACCCTTAATTGAGGAAATTTATAGAGCGTTAACAGGTGTAGCAAACTTCGAAGTCATCTATGTTGATGATGGAAGTACGGATAAGACATTTGAGAATTTGCTTTACCTGAAAGCGAGTGGCTTTGACAAAGTTAACGTACTACGGCATAAGCACTCGGTGGGACAAAGTACAGCTATTTGGACAGGGGTGAGCCATGCTGATGGAGAACTTGTAGTAACACTTGATGCGGATGGGCAGAATGATCCCTCTGATATACCAAACCTCCTGACTATGGCCTCTCAATTTCCGTTAGGGAGTCACTTTTGCATTGCTGGTCACCGTAAAAACAGAAAGGATACAGCTTGGAAAAGATTTCAGTCAAAACTAGCAAATTCTGTAAGAAGTAAACTTCTTAATGATGATACACCTGACACCGGATGTGGGTTAAAGGTCTTTCCAAAACAAACATTCCTCGATTTACCCTATTTTGATCATATGCATCGTTTTCTGCCAGCACTGATCCGACGACAAGGTGGGATCATTAAAGTTGTTGAAGTGAATCACAGAGACAGGCAATTCGGAAAATCAAAATATAATATGTTAGGGCGGCTTGGGGTTGGACTAATTGATATGGCAGGAGTTTATTGGCTTCAGAAACGTAATAAACTTAATGATGTCATCTTAGAAAATGAAGAGAGTATCTAATTGAATTCCAGTCTCCTTCGTTTCTTCATTCTGGTACTTGCCATTCTGTTTTTTAGTCATTTGATTTCGCTCTCCCCCTCATTTGACGCATTTAATCAGGAGTGGATAGACAATCATACCCGTGATAATGGAGTGACAGGGATAGCCAAATTTTTAGCCGTCTCAGTATTTTTACTTACTATCGGACTTCCACGCCAGTTAGTCGCATTTATGGGGGGGTATGCCTTTGGATTTGCTGAAGGTGTCATCTATTCAACATTAGCAGCTACGCTCAGCTGTGCAACAGTTATGGCAGTGTCCCGGTATTTCGCTAGACCGATTATTATTCAACACTTTGAAATGCGAGTGCGCAAGTTAGACCACTTTCTACTTCGCTCTCCCTTTCTTAAGTCCGTTATCATTAGACTGTTGCCAATAGGGAATAATCTACTCACAAACATTTTTGCTGGCGTTTCAAAGATTCCACGACGCTCTTTTATTTTTGGGTCTACTATTGGCTACATCCCTCAAATGGCGGTTTTTGCATTAATGGGTAAGGGTGTATTAGTCAACTCTGAACTTAAAATAATCATAAGCGCCCTATTATTTGGGATTTCCAGCTTGCTAAGCGCATATCTTTTTAAGGTTTATCATCGTCAACATAATGACGATAAAACTCTTCGTTCTCTCACAAAAAGCAGCAAATGTAGCAATGAATCAGACGAGCCTAGCCATTAAACATAAGAACAAGCACCCAAATTATACTTTCTGGCTTTTTGTACTGGCTAGCGTGTTGATATTTATCGGGCTTGGGTTAAGAGATCCCTGGCCTGCTGACGAACCTCGTTTTGCACAAGTTGCAAAAGAAATGGTTGAAACAGGTCAGTGGTTCTTTCCAGCCAGAGCGGGAGAGTTTTATCCTGATAAACCACCTGTGTTTATGTGGTCTATCGCTTTTTTCTTTGCGCTATTCGGGTCAATTAAGATTGCCTTTCTGCTCCCATCTGCTTTATGCAGCCTACTCACACTTTTTTTGGTGTATGACATCTCAAAACGACTGTGGAGTACAAAAGAGGCGCTGATCGCAACGTCACTTCTTTTATTGAGTTTTCAATTTTTGCTTCAAGCCAAGTCTGCACAGATAGACGCAATGGTCTGCTGCTGGATAACAATCGGATGCTATGGTCTTTTGCGCTTTTTCTTAGTTGAAAGGCGATGGCGTTGGTATTACCTCGCCTTTTTCTTCATGGGAATTGGCGTCATCACAAAAGGGGTCGGATTTTTACCAGTCCTGATGCTGATACCATACTTGATACATCGACACTTTTGGCCTCAGCGGGTCATAGCTAAGAAGCAAACTAAAAAGTCCGTATTACCGTGGATAATGGGTGCAGTGGTGATGTTACTGGCTATATCACTATGGTTTATACCTATGTTGATATTGGTCGAAAATAGCCACAACACATCACTTGCTCTATATAGAGATAATATTCTTTTCAGGCAAACGGTCACTCGATATGCTGATTCCTGGCATCACATAAAGCCGTTCTGGTATTACCTCGTAGAGGTTATTCCATTATTCTGGTTGCCAATTAGCATCGCTCTCCCATGGCTCATCCCATGTTGGTATCGCGCAATCAAAAAAGGTGATGCCCGCATATACTTACCATTGGTTTGGATTGTACTTGTTCTGCTTTTCTTCAGTGTAAGTCCTGGTAAACGGGGGGTGTACATCTTACCCGCATTGCCGATGCTGGCACTGATCTCTGCGCCTTACTTTGATTCAGTTGTTAATAAGAAAGTATTTTCCTGGCTTTTGTGGGGCGTTGTATTTTTACTATCAGTAGGCTTATTGGGGTTTGGTTTTTCCGGCATAGTAAAAGCATCATTCGCCCTAAAGTTAGAAGAAAAGTTCGGGCTTTCTCCGTGGATGTTTTTTTTAGTAACGGGGGGACTGACGTGTCTGGTTACGGTGATCACTACTAGAGGGAAGCACTGGAAAGTCTGGCCCTATTTCTTGTGTACTCTTTGGGGCATGTACGCTACTTGGGGTTACACTTTACTTGAAGATGTAAAAACCCCTAAAAGCGTATTTGCAAATATTGAAAAAGAAATTGGTAAACATGATGCAACTATTGCACTTGTTGATTTTTCTGAACAGTTCATTCTCTTCTCGCCTTATCCCATCACTCATTTTGGGTATCATACCCCTGTTGATCAGCAATTGTCTGCCGCCTACCAGTGGCTGGATAAGACTGAAAAGGGAAGATACATCCTCGTCGATGAAAAACATGTACGCAATAGTTGTTTTAAAAAAGAAATGGCAACGTCTGTAGGGTATGCACATCGCGCCCACTGGGTACTATTATCGCACGAGGCATTAACCGAAAAGTGTCCGCTTACGAAAACTGCGACTGAGATCTTTAGTTATATCCCAGATAGGCCCGTTACGTGAGGTACATGTTTTCATACAATTAAAAAATAATGCGAGAATTTTCATTCTACAGTTTTTCTTAAGCGTTATTTAAGTTTAGACAGGTAACTTATGTGCTAAGAAGTACACGAGAACCTTATTGTGAAATTTCCAAGAACACTAAATTTCAATCCTACATCAGCTCAGTTCATTTTACTTTCTTCATTGTTTATCGCAGCAATATTTAACATACCATTTTTGTCCGCTGTTTATGAAGTTGTAGCCCCTGTAACATTGAATGAGTGGGTGTTTTTTCTCTCTGTACCGCTCTTGCTAACCTTTTTTAATATTATTTTTCTAAGTCTTTTTGGTGCCCTATTTTTGCCGCGCACCACCGTTGCAATTGCTTTCGTTGTAAGTTCTATTCTACTTTACGGCACCTTGGCCTATGGTGTCATTTTCGATAAGAGCATGATACAGAATGTAATGGAAACAAATTCTGGTGAAGCCTTTTCTTATCTAAATTCAACACTTTTTTTATTCTTCTCTATACTGGGATTAATCCCTGTATTTGCGATTTTTAATCTGGAAATAAATGGAAAGCTCAAGGCTCGAATCAAGCACCTTCTAGTGCTGAACTTATTAGCTTTATTGGGTATTGCAATTATAGCCACGTTCCTTTTTAAGAGCTATGCAGCTGTCGGCAGAAATAACAAAGATCTAACGAAGTATATTATTCCCTACGCCTTTTATGATTCAGGGTACAAGTACCTTCGGGACACTTACTTCTATCCGCCTTTCCCCTACAAAGTATTAGACAAGCGTCCCTACATAAAAGGGAATGCTGATATACATCCGTCTACTACAGTGTTTGTGGTTGGCGAAACGGCCAGAGCTGACAAGTTTTCAAGCAACGGCTATTCGAGGCGTACTACGCCTAATATCCAGAACGCAGGTGCAATCAGTTTTAGCAAGGTGACATCTTGCGGCACTGCTACCGCAGTCTCTGTGCCATGTATGTTCTCAAGACTTTCACGAGAAAATTATGATTCGCGTATCGCAGACAGTCAGGACAATGTTTTAGACATCATTCATCGTGCAGGTGTTGACGTGACTTGGATTGACAATAACAGTAGCTGTAAAGGAGTATGCAAGAGGGTAGAGACTATAGACTTCAACCCGTCAAGAGTTCCCAAGTTGTGCGATGGAGATTATTGTTATGATGAGGTACTTATTGACCTTTTAAGAGAAACTCTTTCAAGACCATCTAAAGAACATAGAGTTATAGTCTTACATATGATTGGCTCACACGGGCCTACCTATTACCGGAGATACCCAGAGAAATTTGCTAAGTTCGTGCCTGACTGTCCCAGAAGTGATATTCAAAATTGTGAAGAGGCAGAGCTGACAAATACGTACGATAATACTATTGCATACACAGACTACGTGCTAGGCCAGATTATTGAACAGCTTTCCACTATTCCTAATTCGTCGATGCTTTATCTATCGGATCATGGTGAGTCATTGGGAGAAAAAGGGCTTTATTTACACGGTTTCCCTTATAATTTAGCGCCTGTTGAGCAAACTCATGTACCAATGGTTTATTGGGCCTCCAAGTTTAGCCAACCTGAATACAGTGATTGCGTAAGGTCGTTGTCCAGTCATCCTTATTCGCATGACAACCTTTTTGACACATTACTTGGTCTTACTAATGTGCAAAGCAGCACCTACCAACCCACTCAGGATATTTTACGAAAATGCGAGTCATAGACGAAACCACATCAAAAATGCATTTCGACCCTAAAGCCAAACCAAAGGGCATGTTGCGTATTGTATTAGCAATGAAAAACTCAGTTCGAGCTATATCATGGCTTGTTAAAAACGAGTCAGCGTTCCGGCAAGAACTTATCTTACTTATCTTAGCGGCGGGAGTGCTTGCATTTTGGTCAATTCCTTATATGGAAAAGGCGATTTTACTTTCCTCCATACTCTTCGTTTTGTTCGCTGAAATTATAAATACTGCAATTGAAGTAACTATTGACCGTATTGGAAAAGAGATTCACCCACTGTCAGGCTTAGCTAAAGATTTAGGCTCAGCGGCTGTTTTAGTGACGATCGCAATTTCATCACTGTTGTGGTTAGCTACATTGTGTAGATATTTTTGATTTGAGACTGTTGACTCACCGATGAGGTACCGCACTGACATGGGTCCAACTGTGCAAATTCATCAATGTGTATAAAAGAATAGAAAGCCAATAATTAGCGAGCTTTAATATAAGAAGTTAAAGTCTGATATAACTAAAAGGCAATACCCAACAACCTTTGGGTTCAGTTTTCAATTACTAGCCAGGAGTTGCATAGCAAATCGCAAAGCAAAATTGTCAGTTAGAAAAAGTTCTTCGCGTGCTTTTACTTTCGCTGATTTTTTTTAAGTTTAATGAAAGTGAAAGCAAAAGTCAGCGATGCCATCAGCTCAAATAGCCAAAATATAGGAATGAAGCCAAACGATTCAACCAAAAAACCATTTTCATCTATACTCGAGCCTTTTATGTTATAAGCGATTAAACACAGAATACCACTAATAAAAAATAAGAAGCTCATCTTATAGTTACTTATAAATTTCATTAATGTCTCTATATTTTATTTTCAACATCTCGTAAGAGCACGAAAGAAACGTTGATGTCGAAGGTACGTGTTCAATCTTGCCTCTTACCACTTTAGTTACGCATTATTATCTATCACACTCTCCTTACAGTTTAACAAAAAATTTAATCATGAGGGGAACAAACTAAAAAGTTCCATGAAAATCTATAGTCATGATTGTAGACAATGTGTCACAAATAAAATTTTAGCTTAGTATTAAAACTTGAATTACTGTCGACTATCATTGTTAATGAGTAATGGAATTTCATCTCACCTCCTCATTAACTGCAGAATGCTCGTCAGTAAACTCTATTTCAACTGTGCTGTAACTGAAGTCAAACATGGCCAAGCTATCATAAATATCAAGCTTCAATAACTTGTATTCTTCAACTGTCTTTAAGGCACTGCCAACGCGTATAGTAATAACATTGTGTTCTCCGTCAAGTGACCAAATTTTTAAGTCATGGATATATTCAACTCTATCAACACTCCGGAGTTCATCTAACACTTGTTTGTATAAGTTTTTCTCTGGAACACCTTGCAAAAATAATTTTAAGGTTGCTAATAAGTTTCGAATTACATTAAACAATATAAAAAGCGTAAAGCCAATCGAAAGTAGGGGGTCTAAAATTGGCCAGTCGACAAATTGCATTACTATGGCAATAATTAATACAGCAACCCAGCCTAAAACGTCCTCCAATAAATGCCAGTTCAACACTCTCTCGTTTAGGGTATTTCCTCCCTGGAGTTTATACACAGCAAAGCCGTTTACAGCGACACCTAGAATCGCAAGTAATATCATGCCTTCTGTATTTGGAACGACCGGGTCTAATACTCGAGGAATGGCTTCTGATAATACCCAGATTGAGCCAAGGATAAGTACGGCTCCGTTAATAAATGCCCCTAACAGGCTGAGTCGCTTGTACCCATATGTGAAATTTTCATCGGCCTCTCTCTCTCCTAACCTATTGAGACACCAGGCGCTTCCAATAGAAACTGAATCGCCGAGATCATGAACAGCATCTGCCATTATAGCAGTGCTGTTCGTTAGCCAGCCGCCAATAAATTCAATAATTGTGAAGCTGAAATTTAATAGAAAAGCCCACCCAATTTTGTTTGAGCTATTTGAATGATTATGAGTCATAGAGGCTCCGGTGCGCCCGGAACATACCGGGCGTAAAATTTGATTAAGAGTTGCGTTTGTTATGTGCGAGCTGATAAAGCGCAGGTAATATAAACAGTGTCAGTAAAGTTGACGATATAATTCCCCCAATGACTACAGTGGCGAGCGGTCTTTGTACTTCAGCACCTGTTCCTGTATTAAGTGCCATGGGAACAAAGCCTAAGCTGGCCACTAACGCAGTCATCAAAACAGGTCGAAGCCGGATTATGGCCCCTCGAATTACTGAAGTATAAATATCACCATTTTCCTGCCAGAGTTGTCTGATGAATGCGACCATCACTAGTCCATTCAAAACCGCGACCCCGGACAAAGCGATAAAGCCTACTCCCGCAGAAATTGAAAGAGGCATATCTCTAATCCAGAGTGCCAGTACTCCTCCAGTCAAGGCTAGTGGTACACCAGTGAAAATTATCAATGCGTCTTTAACAGACCCAAACGCCATAATGAGTATGCCAACTATCAACGCAAGCGTAACCGGAACGACTAAAGTCAGCCGTTTGCTGGCGGATTCCAGTTGTTCAAAGGTACCACCAAACTCTAACCAATATCCTTCCTTCATTTTTAAATCGGATTTAAGTCTTTTTTGTAAATCAACGACAAATCCTCCTAGGTCGGTTCCTCGTACGTTAGTCGTTACGACAACTCTGCGCTTTCCATTCTCTCGGCTGATCTGTGCAGGCGCCGGCTTTAACTCGAGAGTGGCTACCTCTTCAAGCGGTACAAAACTATTGCCGACACGAACAGGTAAGCTCTCTAATTTGTCAATATTTGTACGCAACTCTTCAGATAATCTGATTACAATTTTAAACCGACGATCGCCTTCATAGATTATGCCTGATTCCTTACCCCCTATGCTGGTTGAAACGAGTGCTTGAATGTCTGCTACGTTAAGACCGTACCTTGCGAGAGCATCTCGTTTTGGTAATATGGACAACATAGGAAGGCCGGCAACTTGCTCAACTCGGGTGTCTGAGGCACCTTGTATCGACTCAGCGATCTCAGCAACCTTATTTGCAGAATCCAACAATTGCTCTAAGTCATCACCGAAAACCTTGACTGCAACATCAGCCCTTACGCCGGAAATCAATTCATTAAATCTCATTTGAATTGGTTGGGTAAATTCATAGTTATTACCGGGAAGCTTTGAGGCGACTGATTCAATTTCAGCCACTAGATCCGATTTAGATTTAGCTGGATCAGGCCATTCTGAGCGAGGTTTAAGTATTACAAAACTATCGGCTACATTAGGAGGCATTGGGTCTGTAGCGACTTCTGGTGTACCTATTTTCGCAAAGACTACCGCTACCTCTGGAATTTCTAACAGCGCACCTTCAAGTAATTCTTGCATTTGAATTGATTGGTTTAGACCGGTACCCGTTATGCGTAAAGCCTGTAAAGCGACATCACCTTCATCCAGTTGAGGAATAAATTCAGACCCAAGTGTTGTTGCCAACCATCCGCAGAAGACAACAAACGCTAGTGCAGCCCCAAGAGCAGCAGCTTTAAATTTAAGAATAGCCCTAAGTGCTGGTTCGTAAGCCAGTTTCACCCAACGTATTAAAAAACTCTCCTTTTCACTGATTTTTCCCCCCATGAAAATTGCGATCGCTGCAGGCACTACCGTCAGTGACAAAATCATTGCCGCAATAAGAGCGATAACAACAGTTATTGCCATGGGATGAAACATCTTTCCCTCTACGCCTGTTAAAGTAAAAATAGGCAGATAAACAGCGGTTATGATCCCGACTCCAAATAAGCTGGGCCTGATTACTTCAATCGTTGCTATTTTCACTTCTTCTAGACGTTCCTTGAGTTGAAGAAGTCTGCCGTGATGCTGTTGCGCTTCAGATAAGCGCCTAATACAGTTTTCAACAATGATGACAGCGCCATCGACAATCAGACCAAAATCTAAAGCCCCCAAACTCATCAGATTTGCCGAAACACCTCTCTGGACCATTCCAGTGATTGTCATCATCATAGCAATAGGTATGATCGCAGCCGTAATAAGAGCCGCTCGAATATTGCCTAATAGTAAAAATAATATGACAATTACGAGTAATGCTCCTTCCAGCAGGTTCTTCTGCACAGTGTTTATCGCTTTGTCGACCAGTGTAGTTCGATCATAGGCGGGTTCAGTAACTACCCAGCTTGGTAACGATCTTTGAATTTCAGTTAATTTACTGGCAGTTAAAGCTGCAACTTCCCTTGAGTTTTCTCCCAGCAACATCATGACCGTTCCCATCACTGTCTCTTTACCATTTCTTGTAGCGGCACCGGTCCTCAGCTGCTTACCCAAGCCTACAGTTCCAATATCTTTTATTAGAACAGGAACAGATCCTTTTTTTCCTACTACGACATTTTCGATATCCTTTATCCCTGTCAATTGACCTGGAGAGCGAACAAGAAGTTGCTCGCCATTTTTCTCAATATAGCCTGCTCCAGCATTATCATTGTTTAAATATAGTGCTTCAGAAATGTCTTTAAGCGAGACTCCCATCTCCAGCATTTTTACAGGGTCGGGATTGACGTGATATTGCTTGTCATAACCTCCAATAGTGTTTACTTCTACTACTCCCGGAACCTGGGCTAACTGTGGTCGAATGATCCAATCTTGTACCTCTCTTAAAGCCATAGGTGTGACCGGCGAGCCATCGGGTAACGTTGCTCCATCTTTCCCTTCCAGTGTATATACGAAAATTTCGCCAAGCCCTGTTGCGATTGGCCCCATTTCTGGCTCAAGGCCATCAGGTAAAACACTTTTAAGGTTAGCAAGTCTTTCGTCGATTAAATTTCGGGCAAAAAAGATATCCGTTCCTTCTTCGAAAATAACAGTAATCTGTGAAAGACCATACCTCGATATAGAACGTGTATAGGATAAGTTAGGCAAGCCATATAGTGCTGTTTCGACAGGAAATGTTATTCGTTGTTCAGCTTCTAATGGTGAGTACCCCGGAGCTTTGGTGTTAATCTGAACCTGTACATTTGTAATATCTGGTACAGCATCAATAGGTAATCGCTGGTAGCTCCAAACGCCGATCCCAATTAAGATTAGTGCAAGAACAAGAAACAAAAAGCGTCTTTCTACTGAAAGACGAATAATATTATCAATCATTTATCGTCTCCAGGATTAGTGAGCGTGAGAGGCACCGGATTTTTCAAGATCCGCTTTTATCAGAAAGCTATTTTTTGATACGTAAATTTGACCAGCGATTAAGCCACGCTTTACTTCAGTGAAGTTGTCATCTTTTATACCCAGCTCGACAGGGACAGCTTGAAACGTGTTACCATCGTTTAAAAATACAACTGAGTTACCATCCATTGATTGGATAGCTTCATTCTCAACGCGAAGCGAAACATCGACTTTCTGAGCATCAACTACACCTGTAACCATATCGCCGGGGGAGAATTCTCCTTCGGTATTAGTGATTTCAACAATTGCGATCTGATAAGGTTCAAGTGAACCTGACGGAATGAGAAATTTGACCTTTGCATCTTGCTGTCGGGAACCTTTTTTTATGTGGATATAAGAGCCCTGCTTTATTGTATCCCTCTTGGATGGAAATACTTTCAATTCTGCCCAAAGCGTTTCAGCGTCGACTATTTTATAAAGCGTTTCACTGGTAACCAACTGCCCAACATTAACATTTCGACTTACTACCGTACCCGAAATTGGCGCTTTCACGATGTAGGTTTGTAAGCTGTCATTTGATTGAATTTTTGCAATTACATCGCCAGCCTTCACGCTGTCACCAACATCCGAAGCGAGAGTTTCTACAACTCCCGAGAACCGCGCATTAACTTCAGCCTTGTTCTTGGGTGGAATTACAAGAGTACCCAACAATTCGATATGTCTTTCAATGGTCCCACTCTGAACTTCGGAGGTTGCTAATTGAAACTTTTCAGTTAATGCTCTTGAGATCTGTGTTCTTCCCTCGAAGTTTTCCCACTCCCAGGAATACTTTCGTCTTTTGTCAGTCAGATAAATAGTAGCCCTAAAAGAATGAGGTTCAGACAGAGCTTTTATTGACCGCAAAACCCCCTCTGAAGTTTGAAACTCAAATTTTTCTGAGCTTGAACCTAACTTCTGTAGCTCTATAGAAAAGGAATCAGGGATAAATGGCTTCCCATCTTCAAAAGTCGAGGCAATAATTACAGAGCCCTCGGGGCTTTCATCGATACTTACTTCTATTTCGATGTTACCTTTCTGGAATATATTTTGGTTGTCATTTGAATTGGTGACATCTTCACTTGCGGTCGCGATAGATGTCACAGTGCCGATAAGAAATAAAAATAAAATTTGCTTTAGCATAATTAATCCTGGAGATTGAAAGTGAATGATTTCAGAGATTGCCCTGTCCATTGTTCGATAAGTGCTTCATTGAGCAGGGTGGCTTCGCGATAGTTGATGAGACTCCGTTGAGATTGGAGAAGTGCATCACGTGAAGCAAACCATTCTTGATAAGTGTAAATTCCCTTTTGATAGCCCTCCTTGGTCAGCTCCAATGCTCTTTTCAAATCTGGCATTACTTCTTTTTCCAGGTGCAATGCTGCCTGTGAACTAAAATTTATGCTTTTCGTTGCTTTAAATAGAATCGCTTTTACATCGAGATACTTGGTGTCTCGCTCTAATAACTCCGCCTCCTTACTAGCAATTGCAGATTTGACTGCACCCGAATTCCTTTTCTCAGCAAATAGTGGAATTGAGGCACCAAAAACTAACGATGTATCTTGAGCTCCCTGATTCCTTCTAACACCAACAGACCAAGATAGGTCTGCGGTATTATCAGACTTAGCCAACTGAATTTCAGCGTCCTTCAGGTCAAGTGACTTAATTAGTAAATCCGCATTCGATGATGATAAGAATTGGTTAAAAAGTGTTTCGTAGGAATAATTTTTAGCGGGTGAATTTAAAGAACCAGTAAGCGTGATATCTTCATAATTGCCCTGCCAGAATAGTGTGAGAGATTGCAGGGCTATTTCTTTATTCACCTTTGCTGTCGCAAGTTCTAATTTCGCTTGATTTAAAGCCGATTTAGCTCTGAACAATTCAGCATCATTCGTTGCACCACTTTTTATTCTATTAGTGATCACAGTAAGAGCATCTTCAGCTAAGCTCACACTTCGCTCAGCTATTTGCAGACGCTCCTGTTGTGCCAGAACGCGAATATACTGCTGAGTGAGCCCACCAAGTAGTGAGAGAGACATTGAATACTGCTCTGAATCTAAAAGGGCAGCTCTGGCATCCACAACCAGTGTTCTTGCACTCTTCTTTCCACCAAGTTCATACACTGAAGATAGAGAGATGGTTGCTTCTGCTGCTTGAACTCCCGAAGTAGAACTTGTGCCCATCACATTTTCTAGATTAGCACCTACGGTGTAAGCTGGAGAAAGCAAAGCTTGTTGGCGATCTCCCTCAAGAGCTCTAGTAAGAGGTCTGAATTTCAACAAGCTTGGATGACGGTTGAGAGTAAGTTGAACTGCATCATCTAAAGTTACTTGTTCTGCCAATGCATTGGCTTGAGATAGCATCAATGCACTAGTCAATATCCCGGCGCGCGTAAGTTTGCGCACAGGAAACTGTGAAATTTTCATGATATATAATCCTAGTCAGTTGAAAAAACGAAAAACGACAGGGATTAAATTCTTGGAGGACGCTCTATTTGGTTAATGAAACGATTAGGTGTAGCTTCACTATAAACTGAGACTAAATTGGGAAACTTTTTTAGAAACGAGCTTTCAATATCAAAGTAAAAAGCTATGTGTGTAAAATGACCATGACAAGAACAACAATGGTCACAATCACTTCCCGCATCTAAATCGTAAGCATCGGACAGTTCGATTAATGTATTTTCAGTACATAATTCATTGCTAAACAAGTGGTCTTGTTCAATAGAAAACGCGTCAGTCACAATCAACAAAAATTGTGCGCACAACAAAAAAGCGGCTAAGACCACTTTTAGATTTTTGCTAATGCGGTAATTCGTTTTCAACACAAGATTCCTCTATTGGCAATCTATGTTCTCTTAAAATATGATTGTAGTCAATGCCTAAATGGTCAGCTTTCTGATTCACAAGAGGAACTCTGTATTAAAAAGCCATGTATTTCAATTAAGTTGCTAAATCTTGTCAGAAAAACAGAAATCTACTGCGAAGCCTGCTCATACATAATCCGGCAATGTAAAATAAGTACACCGAAGGAATAGGAGAATACAAAATGCATTTTCAATAAGCCTGTCACAATTATTGCGTCTCGCTCGTACCAAAACCTGTAATACCCCCTACAACAAGTGTAAAAGCAAGTCCAATACTGAAAGATAAAATCACCGTTGACCCAAGAGGTAGCTTTTCCAATTGCTATCTGATCTCCTTACAGTGAGCGCATCAATGAACAACAAAGTAAATATTATCTGGCTCATGCCATAACCGTGATGCTATGCTTATGAGCATGAAGTTGGTTCGCATCGCTTCTTTGAGTTCACCAAATCATCTAAGGCTCCATTTTCGAATAAACGGTACAATAGACTAGTAGAAAGGCATATCGGAAACTCGATATCGCTAGATACCTTACTGTAACTTTTTGGCTAAAAACGTTGTCGCTTCGCGTAAAAATACCGGTCATTTTTTGACCTTGGCAAGTTCATGTTTTAATCTGCTATCCCCGCGTCACAACGGGGATCACTGCTCTTATGTGTTTTATCTTTAGATTGCGCAGCATGATGTTTTCAGCAGTTAGGTAGACTAAGAAAAATACTAATATCTAAAGCAATCTGACGACCAATAATATCAGGTTTCTAGCAGAGTAATACCGCTTCGAGTATGAATTCTGAAGTATACTTTGTTTGTTAACAACCACTCATTCCTGGCATAGCAAGCTTCTTTAGGGGAGGTTTCCTAAAAATCTGAAGAGGCTCCACAGATGACTGAAATCTATGAAGGGGCACTATAATAATTGTGATAATTCTCTTTCTGATCTAGAACCGTAGCAGAGTTACTTTCATGTTAAATAGTTCATGTTAATGCACATTAACGTTACCTATTCGAGTAAAGATAAGAAGTTAGCTTTCCGCTTTTGATTACGATATGTCATGCAAGCGAATAGCGCTCACGTCAGCAGCAAATTTAAAATAATTAAAGGGTTGTAAATCTCTGTCAAGACAGTTGGGTGACGTCAACATGTTGGAGATATACAAGATGAAAACTAAGCTGCCTCATATTGGTATTTTTTGGGTCTACAAGTCGACTGTACTTGCTAAAGCAATGCCTTTGAATAGTGCAGAGCCTGATAGCCTTTCACTCTATGACAGTGACTTTAGCCATTTAGTAGAGTGGGAAGAGCATAGAATATACCTTCCGTGTTTTCCTGAGCTCATTGCTGTTGAATATCAAGAAATCAGCAGGGGTAGAGTAATCTACTCTGGAGACTCAACATTCTTTAACATTTATGCAGACAGAAACGTGATAAAAAGCAGGGAGCTTCAAACTTTGATATGTGATAAATTTAACCTTATACCGAGTCAATGCACTTGGAAGCAAGATAAGCATTACCGCATCTTTAGTTCATAAAAAGCATACCTAAAATTTAAAAAGTCGCTCACTCAAGAATACGCTAGCAAATCATAGGGACATGACGTTGAATATATTTGGAGTAATAAACAATAGTATTTCTGATTTTGTAGAAAACCAAGAAAATAAAGCGCTCAAGAGAGGTACAGGCTCTTATTCGATACCGTTTAGAGGCTCTATCTTTGGAGAAATCGAGACAGAAAAAGTATTAAGTAAGCTCAATACCGAATCAGTCGATGTGATTTGGTTAGGCTCAAATCCTAATGTTCCTGAATCTCTCGACGCTATTTTGACTCCTTCCTCCCCTTCTCACTACGAGGGGTTTGTGCAACAAGCCATGAACGACAACTTCAGCGAAGCGTACAGAAATAGCGATGGTGTGAATGCCCCGTTGTGGGATCCTATTAACAAGCCAAACAACAAGTGGCAATTCTACTCAGAAATATTCAATAAGCGGTTTGGCGAACACAAAACGCTCATGGCTAACATAGTGCTGTGGGGAAGTAAGGATTTTAAAAGCTTCACTTCTCAGTTGGCTAAATACGATAAAGCGCTTTTAGAGAGAGCTATTCAGTTTTCTTACGAGCTGAACAATCAGATAATAGAGTACTTCAAGCCAAAGGTTGTTCTTGTTCCCAAGAGCTCTAATAGCCCATCATCAAAGAATTGGCTACTACACTCTTCAAACTTAACAGACATACAGCATCACGAAGTGAGAGGTAAAGTAACGTTCAAGTTTTCAGTAGGTAGCCTGCAAAAAGGCGATTTTAAAACAACTGTAATATCAGCCCCCCACCCTTCATACACACCAAGAATTGGTCGTGAATTTAGAGAGTCTGCGCAAAACGCTATCTTCACAGTATTACAAAATTGCTGATACTTATTAATCTACTTCATAAACAAAAACTAATTTTGCATTTGTTAGCATCTTTAGTTGATGAGTTTATCGCACGAGAGTTACATGATAGAACTTAAGATTTTAGGATCCTTTATTACCGCTAGTGCAACTATTTTAGTAGCCTTAGCAACATATATATGGAAAATTCAGAGAGAAAAAAAGAAAGTAATCGAACAATAATTTATTTACTCCTTGAGTTACGCAATGTATTTATCAATTCAGTAATTAATACAGATCGCGCGATTGACGGTTACTTGAAGCTGTATTTAGAGAAATTGAATGACCAAGCATTCTCGCCTAAAGATAAATCAGCATTCGAAGCAGAGCTACGAATTGCCCTTGAGAAAGCATTTAATTCGTTAATCATTGATATGAAGGAAGAACTGCGAGTAGATTTCTCCTCTCAGTTTGACAGCGCTATTTTAGAGCTTTCAAAACATGACCCAATACTTGCTTACCGATTGCAGAAAAACATAAAAATTGAAAAAACTTTCGAGGTAATAGAGAATCATCTAACAAGGACCAAAGATTGGGTCGATAACACTAACGAAGAAAATTTGCCTTCTTTTGAGAGTATTTCGCGAAGGTTAGAATCTAAATTGGTTGAAAAACTAGCTGGAGATCTTGAACAAGATATTCTCACCGTTGCTAGTAGTGATTCATTTTTAACTAAATTAAAATGCAGAAGGATCATTAGCAATAAGAACATAAATAGCATTTACGATTTTAGCGAGATCGGTCCCTATTTGGATGAATCTTTAATTACGGTCTTCGAAAACAGTAGTCAGAATATTTAAGACAACAAGGACGTTTATGTGTGTGATTCATAGAGATCGTTTCAACATAATACGACTCTAAGAACAAAGAAATTAGACAGCGACTCAAGTGGATTGAGCTTTACGAAGAAACTAAAAATGCAGGTCTGGTTTGCCGCAGGTGTGGTATATCCAGACCCACTCTTCGTAAATGGTTAAAACGATACAAAGAAAATGGTCTAGACGGTCTTCAGGACGTTTCTAAACGCCCTCATACCTCGCCAAATACTAAAATAAACCATCAGATAGAGGAATGGATTCTAAGCCTGAGAAAAGACAGGAAGCTTGGTGCGCGGAGAATCCAAAATGAACTTCTTCGCGAGCATAGTGTTCAATCATCGCTTGCTTCCATACATAAGGTGCTGACCAGACATGACGTTAAACCAATAGTATTTCAACGGAAGAAAAAAGACTTCATCCGTTACCAAAGACCCATTCCAGGTGATCGAGTGCAGATGGATACATGCAAAATCGCTCCTGGAATTTACCAATATACTGCTATTGATGACTGCTCTAGATATCGCGTACTGGATGTGTTTAACCGGAGGTCGGCAGCAAACACCCTTATTTTTATCGATAAGGTAATCGAGGAAATGCCATTTCCAATACAGCGAATACAAACCGACCGTGGTACAGAATTCTTCGCAGAGAAAGTTCAGCGAAAGCTGATGGATTATGGCATCAAATTTCGTCCTAACAAGCCTGGTTCTCCTCACCTGAATGGTAAGGTTGAAAGCAAAGAACCGACAAAGAAGAGTTTTATTCAACAGTAAACTTGAATCTAGACGAACTAAAAAACGAAACATTGCCCGAATGGCAGCATTACTACAACTGGCAACGGGCACATGGTTAGTTAAAGGGAAAAACGCCAATGGATATTGTCTGTGAAAGACTTGAACAAGCCCCACTTTGAGAAGAGGTTCACGAGGATTATATAACTGAGGACGAGCGCATTCAGCTATCAAATTATCAACGCGACCTGCAATTGAGAAAAGTGAAATGATGTCTATGAATCACACAACTCATGCCATATAAATCGACTTTCTAACACTCCAAACAATGGATAGTAACTCGCGATCACAACAGTGAGCGTTGGATAAAAACTTCGGTCTTTATCGAATTTATTTAACTTCGCCAATCCTATTATTAAAACAGCTACCAAAGCCCCTATTGAAGTACTCACTAACACTTTATTTACCCATGTGCCGGTAATAGAAAAATTGCCCCTTCCAGCGGCTAAAACTTGCCACGCTTCTATTCGTCTTTGCTTGAAGAAAACGCTTTTAATGCTTTTTCCAGTGAATATTTTGCGTTAGGCATAACGGAACCTGTGAATTCTTGTACCGCTTGATGGATTTCATGCTCAGCTGGGTTTCTTTCAATTATTCCCAAGTTAAGTAACTTAATTCTGTCCGCTTCGTTTTTACTATGTACCACTGTGTTGTCCTGTTTTTGTTTGTTATGGCTGTACGATCAGGCGTAACGTAAGTCTGATCGTTGCTATTGAACCAATTACTTTTTATGGGTTTGCCCAGGAGGAACACGGTGGCAACTCCAGGGTTTGTGTTTTGCATTTTCACGAATGTTTTCGTCAACGAATTGGTAATAGCCTTCTTTCATTTTTGTCCAAAAGTCGTCCGAAATGTCTGCCCCGTTGTCACGAATGATTGTCTCAATGCCATCTAAATTGCAGTGGGTTGCATCGTAGCCTATATGCAGGGTACTTTTGGCGTCCTCAAATGAAACTGCATCGATTCCAAAGGTCCCATCAATGCCAGCAATAATTGCTTCTATGTTATCTTCGGTAATACCAACCAACTTTAAATGCCGTACGACTAAATTCGCCTCTGATACACCGACTCTGTGATCTAGATCGCTCATCTTTTCCTCCTATAAATCGATTGTTAACTTGTTTATGTTCGTCATTTCTTTAATTATTTAAAACACTATTGGCACCGAGCTGCTGCTTCATTAACGATTGTAAAATTGACATTCTTTGTTCAAGATAAAACAAAAGTTCGTCTACCGAATTTCCCATGACTACAAAGTCGCCCCCTGCTAAACCGCTGTCGATAAGAACGAGACTTCGTTGAAGGCCATTTGTGTACGTTTCTTCCAGATGTGCTTTGTGTTGCAGGTCTGTTTCACTTTGGAGTCTCTTCTCAATATTCGTTAAATAAATTTCCATCATTTTCATATGCTCAACGATGAGAGTTTGCCTATCAGAGACGTCGTTGATCCGTTGTATGCGTTGCATTAGTGCATCCATGACAAGCTCATTACTTCGAAGCATATCATCCGCACTCATCGACGTTTGAGCAGCAGCAAATGTCGCGGGTAACACCCCTCCAACAAACAGTAATGACAGTAGTACTTTGTTCATTTTGTAATCCTTAATTAGTGCTTGAAACGTTTGAAATACCCATACGGGGAAACCAACCTGGCGTCGTTTGTTTATAGTGTCTGTAGCTATCACCAAACTCGGATTCAGCTTGCTGCTCTTCTCGCGTGGCGAGTCGAGCATAAACGACAATAAGAATTGGAAACATAAGTAAGGTTGGCAGTGTTGGCCATTGCAACAAAAAGCCAAACATGATCAGTATAAATGCAACATATTGAGGATGCCGGCAGCGAGCGTACCATCCAGTAGTGGCTAAACTATGCGATTTTTGCGCGTGGTGTAGGACACTCCAAGAAGCGGATAGTAAAAAGAAACCTAAAATGATGATGACATTACTTAAGATGTGTAAAATATCCCAGTGAGCATCGCCGGATAGCCCTAGCAAAGTATGCCACAAGTGACCATTTTCATGCGCTAAAAAGTCTACCCCTGGATAACTTTCCGCTAACCACCCTGACAAAAAATATATTGTCAGGGGGAAACCATACATTTCGGTAAATAAGGCCACGATAAAAGCGGAAAATACACCTAGGCTTCGCCAATCTGTTTTCGACTTCGGCTTGATAAAACTAAACGCAAAAAAGATAAAAATGGCTGAGTTTATAATGACTAGTGCCCAGAGCCCATAATCAGAATCACCGTGCATTATTATTCTCCGTTTTATGTTTTCCTTTACGGGCCTGCTCTAACCCTTCGATATAGCCTTTTCGATATTGCTCATTGTCCTCGGTTTGTTCTTTAAATGTTTTTTCGGTGTGCTCATGTGTTTCATGTCCTTTGCCATGACTGCCGTGCATAAAAATGTGCATGACAAGGCACAACAACAAGATCAAGTAAGGTAAATACGGAAACACATGCTCACCATGCTCAACCAGCAAGAAGTAGCTCGCGGCGGTAATAAGGCCTATGGCAGACCAACCACTGGGGGTGCGCCAAAAGGGGACTTTTTGTTTACTCATAATACACCTCGCTTTGGTATCTTTTACGTTAATAAAAAGCGTTTAATCACTTGATCACCAACGTGCCACGATACATTTGCATCTGACAATGAAATGGGTAAACGCCGGCACTGGAAGCAGGAATAGTGACCGTCACTCGCTTGTTAAGCGCTAATGTTTCATTGATATCCAACTCCGGGATCAATAACGTTTCTGCACAGGGCGTTGCATCTTCTCTGACGAACATAAGCTTAACGGACTGATGCGCCGGCACCGTGATATTGGCAGGCTGATACACGCCGTCTTTTACAAGGACTTTGATACTGCCGTCTTTTATCTGGGTTGATTGTGCTTTGTAAAGCCAAAACCACCAAACAATAAGCCCAATCAGGATAAGCCCTGCTAAATTAATCCATATCATCATTGTGTACTCCTAGTGCTCTTTCGCTTTAAATAGACGTAATCGGTTAGCATTGGTCACCACCGTTAGTGATGAGAATGCCATCGCTGCACCAGCAATGACTGGGTTAAGCAGTATCCCTAAGAATGGATAAAAGAGGCCTGCCGCAAATGGTATTCCGGCGACATTATAAATAAATGCGCCAAAGAGGTTTTGCTTGATGTTACGCAGTGTTGCTTTGCTCACGGCAATTGCATCCGCTAACCCATGTAGGGAGCCGCGCATCAACGTTATATCCGCACTTTCGATCGCTACATCAGTCCCAGTCCCAATCGCAAAGCCGACGTTGGCATGAGCAAGGGCCGGTGCGTCATTTATGCCATCACCGGTCATACCCACAATTTCGCCTTCACGTTGAAGCTCAAGTATTTTGTTTGCCTTATCTTCCGGCATCACTTCGGCAACGTAATCTGCAATCCCCGCTTTTCGGGCGACGGCTTTTGCGGTCAGTCGATTATCCCCGGTTAACATCACAACTCGTATCCCGTTATGCTGTAGCCGCTTTATCGCATCTATTGAGTCAGATTTTATTGGGTCAGCGACGGCAATTACGGCAACTAATGTAGAATCAATAGCAAAATACATAGGGGTCTTTGCATCCGCTGCTAACCTCTGCGCTTTGTCGATGTAATGATGAAGCTCGATCCCTTGGTCTATCATCAATTTTTCATTTCCAAATAGCAGGCGTTGAGAATTTAGCATGGCTTCAACCCCCTTCCCCGCAATGGACTGAAAATCAGTAACGGAATGGATCGGCACACCTTGCTCCTTTGCAGATTCAACGATCGCCATGGCAAGTGGATGCTCAGAACCAGACTCAAGGCTAGCCGCCAAAGAAAGCACATCGTTGTGACTATGATCTGAAGCTATAACGACATCTGTTACTTTAGGGGCCCCCTCAGTAATAGTGCCTGTTTTATCTAGAACCATAGTGGTTATTTTTGATGCAGATTGCAGCGCTTCGCCGTTTCGGATAAGAACCCCCGCTTCAGCCGCCTTTCCCACACCGACCATCACCGACATCGGTGTGGCCAAACCCAAGGCGCAAGGGCAGGCAATAATCAGTACTGTGGTCGCAGAAACGATTGCAAAAGCTACTTCAGGAGATGGACCATAATTCAACCAGGCCAGCGCACTGATCACGGCAATGATCATGACGACCGGTACAAAATAGGCGGAAATCATATCAGCTAATCGACCAATAGGCGGTTTAGAATTTTGTGCGCGTTTTACCATGTTAATAATTTGAGCAAGCGCGGTATCTTTTCCCACGCGCTCTGCTCGAAAGACGATAGAGCCTGATTTGTTTATCGTGCCGGCAACGACCTCATCGTCTTTTCGTTTTTCTATGGGCATGGGTTCACCCGTTAGCATTGATTCATCAATACTTGTCTGGCCCTCGACAACTAAGCCATCAACAGAGATGCGCTCCCCAGGGCGAACCCGGATAAGATCATTTAGCAGAACATCTTCAATCGGAATATCTATATCATGCCCATCACGAATGACGCGAGCTGTTTTGGCTTGTAAACCAATCAGTCGTTTAATTGCCTCGGACGTTTTACCGCGTGCTTTTATCTCAAGCGCTAAGCCTAAATTAATGAGACCAATTATCATGGCTGTTGCTTCAAAATAGACATGCCGCGCCATTTCAGGCACATATCCGGGGAAAAACACAACGACCATAGAGTACAACCAGGCTGTTCCTGTCCCCAATGCAATCAAAGTATCCATGTTCGCGGCGTGATTTTTAAAGGAGTTCCAAGCACCTACATAAAAATGCCGACCAGAAAACACCATAACACCCAATGTCATGATCCCTACAATCAACCACACGATCCGCTCAGTGGTCGTGTTGACGCTCATTTCCCCCGTCACCAAGCCATAAAGCATCAGTGGCACACCAAGAGATAATGCAATGACCATGTCTCGCATTAGTTTTTTATAATATGCCCAGTCCGCCTGTTCCTTTTCTTCAATGGCAGCCTCATCTGAATCCGTATTCGCTAATGTTGCGTTATACCCAGCTTGCTCTACCGCCTTAATCAATGCGTGGGAGGATGAACTGCCCATCACCAACACCGAGCGTTCAGCAAAATTCATCTCAGCATTGGTGACACCCGAGACCTGTTTTAAGGCCGCTTCAATTTTAGACACACAACTGGCGCAACTTGCACCTTGGATATTGAGTTGTAGCTCACCCGAAGACGCAGAGACTTGCTCAGTATTTGTTTCACTCTCGACCGCCTTACTAGCGGTTGATACTTTTTTGTCACCGCCACAACACGAATGAATTTTCGCATCGTCCGTTTTTGAATTCATGAGCCACTCCCTCTCTAAATAATGTTATGATTTAAGTGTTGTGAAACCTTCAATCAAATGGCAAATCGTATCGGCCGTTGGATGCTGATCCGGTGTATTTTCCCATTCTGAGATTGCTTTTCGCATGCGCAGTCTTAGCTCATGCATGTCCTGATACCGCTGTTCAGTTTCTTTCAACCTTTGTTCAATAAGGCGCCGAACCGTCGGGCATGGCGCGTTGGTTTGTGATGACGTGAACAGAATTTCCTTAATATCATTGATAGAGAAACCTAATGAACGCGCGCTTAAAATAAACCGTAGTCGTGTCACATCAGCGGGCCTGTAATACTTGTAACCATTGTGCGATTTACTTGGCACCAAAAACCCAATGCGCGTGTAATACCGTACGCTGTCCGCGCTAATCTCTAGTGCATCTGCAATTTGTTTAACGCGCATTTTAACGCTCCTCTTTTATCAACATAGATATGCGGTTAAGCACGCCTTTAATCCTATGTTCTACTCTCACGTTACTAGGGTAAACCTATGTGTTGCTCACAGGTCAACACCTATTCTTTCAGCAGATCCTTGGAAGCGGCTCATCTTCGAGTTCATTCATGAAACGTCTTCCTCCCATTGGCGTAACAATGGTCACGCGCCCTTTTGATTCGGTGTTTTTTACTATTACACCAATGTGTTCGGCCTGCTCCCCGTTTCGAATGCTCCGCCAGTGTTCTAGCACCTTACCGCTTATGTCAGGGGCAACAACAGCAACAATGCGTCCCTCACACGCTAAAACAAACGGATCAAAGCCTAATATTTCACACACGCTTGCCACTTCAGGTCGCACCGGAATATTATTTTCAATTAACTCGATATCGAAGCCTGTTTCATTAGCAACGTCATGGAGTAATACTGACAACCCTCCACGAGTTGGGTCACGCACAAAACGAACACCTTCCAAATGCTTGATTGGATCAATAAGAGGAACAACGCTTCCACAATCAGACTTTAGCTGACCTTGCAAACCATAGTCCTCGCGAGCAAGCAGGACACACGCACCGTGATCTGGTGAACGGAATGGGTCGTCGCTTGCTTAAACTGATCCGCAATTGCCTCGTCCTCAAACACTCTCACCGTACCAGGCGAACAGCGCATGTAGGCCGCGTCGATGACTATCGTATGATCGGAACTCGCGACCCACTCCAAAAGTTCATAGCTCAGTGTCCCAGCGTCAATGCAAGATACATTTGAATAAGACTTTAGCAGGGGTTGCAGAGCACGAACCGCGTGCACACCAACGCCATCATCTCGCTGCAGTAGATTTCCAACACCAATGATAGCGTAGCGCTTAGCCGCATTTTTAATTTGGTCAATTGTTGGTGTAGTTTCTAGTGATAGCATCGGTATTTTCCTTATTAGCTATGAGGTGCTGGAATTGACCAGCCAATCACAAAGAATAAACAGAGAACGATCACCGATAGACCAAGTAATTTTGTTGACCTAATGCGTTGACCTGTGCTTTGACGCATCACGAGTTTGATCACGATTATTGTTTGGATCAGGTAATAAAGTGCAAACCCTTTTGAAGCGAGATTAATAATTTCAAATACGTTAGATGACCAAACTAATATACCTGCGATGGCGATAACTAAAACGTAGTAAAATTGGGGGGAGATAGGTAAATGGAAAAGCTCTTTTAAGAGGCCTCCGCCACCGATAGTATCGGCTAATGCTGCACTTAACTGACTTGCCGTGGCGGCAACCAGTAATAAAATCGGCAATACCCATATTGCTTGCCCTAGGGTGTAGCTAATCGTTGTTTCGTTTAATTCCGTGATCGGAAAATCCAGGAAAATAGGACACGTTAGACCGATAAAAACAACATAGAGAAAAATAGCGATCCACTGAGCATAACGACTCGCTTTAATGCGCTGTTCTGGCGTATAGTTATTCCCCATAAAACGGGTTGTCTCGAACCCTTGCGTTACCATGAGCATCCCTGCGAGCATGCTAACAGTTTCAAAATGGCTCAATGCCTGTATCGCTTCATGTTGAAACCAAGCACTTTGTACTTGTATGTCGTAGGTTGCCAGCGCTGCGAGCACACCTACTATAATAGCCAACTTTATTGTCACGGCGAATAGCTCAATGGTCTCTAGCCCCCTAGCACCTCGAAGCCAAGCGACCACCATAATGATGACAAGCAACCCACTGGTAAACAGTTTGATGTACGTCGTATCAGAGATAGATAAACGATCAAAAACAAACGCTGCAAACAAACTAATATAAAACGCCACGGAAATGGCATATGCCGCACCAAGCGCCCATTGACTTGCTTTTTCAAGCGTCATAATACTGCTTTGTTGATTGCTAGCTAGCTCAGGTTCTGCGTGGCGTATATTGAAGCGAATAACCGACCCCAGCGCATATGCCAGAATGGACAACAACACTATTCCAAGCAGTGCCCATTTCCCCATTACCGAATGCAGCAGTGGTGCAATGATCAAAAAGCCACTACCAATAATGGAAGCCAACGGTGTGACTGTTGCTCGCCATTGGAAAGATTGTCGTAAGCGAGGCAGACACAATACTATTGCGATCAGCACCGAGGTTGCGAGCGCAATGGAATTTGTGATCACAGTTTGTACCCCTTAATGGTGTTTATACCACCCGGCACGCTTAATATCGTTCCAGGACGTAGATTGATGGCAGGCATAGCATTCCTCAACTTTAGCTTTAGGCTCGCCTGCCACTTTGGCGGAAATCATTTTAAAATGCTGCATATAGTGACTGGGCGGCGCTTCATGACATTGATTGCAATCACGTGATTGACTCGACGGGTGAATAAACTTTGGCAATGACCATTTGTCTGTGCTGTGACACTGCACGCAATCCTCTCCAAATAGACCTAAATGGCGATCATCGTTGCTGTGACATTGCGTACAATTTAATAAGGCTTCTTTATTACTGACCTCAGGGTGCACAAACAAGGGCTCAGGAGTTTGTTTATTCGCTAGTATGTTCTCCAAAAACGCCATGGTGGCAGCGCCCTCGTCAAACGGGACATTTGGGTTGGGGAGCATATTGAAACCAATGTCGACTAACGCTATATGGCTCATGAGCGAAATGTTGGCCGATTCACCTTTGTGCTCTACATGGCAACTTGCACATTCTTTGATGTCGGTATGAAATGCAGTGGGTTGACGCGCAACGATATGCGTATCATTTGCATGACACGCCACACATTTGTCACGCTCAACGCCCTTCACCGGTGTGTGACAACTCAAACAGTCATCCGCGAGAAAGGCATGTGCTTTATTGAGTGAACCGGGTTCAACCATTTTTTCCCATGGAATTTGTGCGCTATCTTCAGGCATATGAATGAAATGACTGACGCCAAAGCCAGCAGCAACTAAGCCAAGAACGATTATTATCCATTTCATCATAACCAGCGCAGTCCAAAGTAAACTTCACTGAAAATGTGAAAAAACAGGACTACATAAAGTGTCATTGAAATCACGATGTGAAATTTTAACCAACGAGCAAACCACACCTTCGCGGTGTCATGAATGAGAATGCTGTACTCAACATCGGAAATTGTATCAATGATAGAAAGAACCTGGCTTTCTTGTTTGAACAATTTACTTTGTGCTGAAGTAGGCACATTTAACGTGATGTAAGGAATATGTCGTGCGGATGTTTGGGCAAACGTCGAATATCTGTCATCACAGACTGCGTCTTTCAACGCCTGTTTTGCGTTAGAAAGCGCAACGTGGAGTTCATTTACTTGGCGCTTTTTCTCTTTCACATTCGATGAAATAAGACCGAGTACATATCGACCCACAAACCCACTGATCACAACGACCATCATAAAGATAACAAGCGAAACTCCGGTAGCACTATCAAAACGATGGGCACTATGGATCAGCGCTAGAATAGGCCCCAGCACACCAGCATAGATATGTATACGCAGGAGCGTTGGCATAGCGATGTGCTTCGTCACGACTTTCTTAAGTGATTTGTTACGCTTAATGGTCATGTATACCAATGGGATAAGCATTAATACCGAAGCGCTTAAACCCACGCCAAATCCAATAAAACTGCCTGGGAATGCTGGGTCTCTATGCCATAAAAAACCGAGCCATAGCAGGATCATTAGGACAACCAAGCTGCTTACAATTGTGCGCTCTTGAGAATTCATTAAGCCTCAACCTCCACATCAGATTTAGGGATAGCTTGGCACGCCAGAATATACCCACTGAGCTTATCTTCAGGCTCCAGCCCATCATCAACCTCCATATCGACGTCACCACGTAGCAGTTTCACCTTACAACTCCCGCACGAACCCGCTCTGCATGAATTCTCTATATCTACATCGAGTCCATCAGCGACGTCTAATACGGTCTCATCCGGACCCGCGTGGGCTTCGACGTCTGAAAGACTAAACCGTACTTGTCTGTTGTCGCCTGCGTTGGTGTTAGTGGCTAATTGAGGTTTAACGGGAGCGGGCTCTGGTTTAGCAGCCCCAAACGCTTCGGTTTTAATATGCGTGTTAGGCATACCCAATTCGGCTAGCATTTTTTTCGTAGCATCCATCATTGCAGGAGGCCCACAAATATGCGCAGTTTTTGAGGCAATATCTGGCACAAATTCGTTTATCATTGCGGATGAAAAGCGGCCTTGGGGCCCCATCCAGGATGTACCCTCTGCTTGAGTCATACTGACCAGTACTTTTAACCGAGGATGACGTGCTTGCAGATATTTTAATTCCTGTTCAAAAATAAAGTCGTTGGACGTTCGCGTACAAAACAGAAAATAAATATCACCGTCCCAGCACGTCGTCGTCAAGTAGCGGACAGCGCTCATCATCGGTGTGATCCCCACTCCCCCAGAAATCAACACCACGCTGTTTGAACCATGACCATTGAAATAAAATTTACCGCCGGGGGCTTTAATTGAAAGCGTATTTCCTACCTCAACCGCGTCATGCATATAACGAGAAACCACACCGAACTCCTCTCGCTTTATCGTAACTTCAAAGTAATACTGTTCAGTGGGCGATGATGCAATGGTGTATGAGCGCTTAACTGGCTTTTCAAAACCATCGATGTTCAGTGTGAACGTGACAAATTGACCTGGTTCGAAATCAAATGGAATGGTTTGTCCATCTGGGCTGGCTAGACGTAACGTTTTAACATCATGGGTTTCATTAAAAATCGCGGTTACTACCATATCGCCACTAAACGTGCCCTTGCGCGATGAGGCAGTGGATGACAATGCTGGCTCGCTACTTTGCGCTGGTGCCGAAGCATGCTGCTGGGCAGCCGGATTAGATTCGACAACAGAGGAAACTTTTGTCGTTGGCGCAGATGTGCTTGCGGTGTCTGTAGACTTAAGCTCTTCGAGCAGCGCGGCAGCTCTGCGCATCTTAAATCCATACACATACACCATAACAATTGTAAATATGAGTAAAACGAGCATCACTGCGCTGTGAAACGGTGTCATACCAAATAGGGTTGAAGTACCTTTTTCCGGCGCACTGGGAAGCAAATTCATTTGTGACTTGAACCAGGTTAATGCCACTCTTCGTGGTTCTTGCCCGTCTTGTATGGCACGTTTCGCAGCAAGACCACTGTCAAAATGGGCTATACCCTCTTTAACTGTTTCAACAGCCATTTGCATTTGGGAATAGTCATCAGTGGCAGCTGCGCGGGCAAGCCAATCAAAACCTGTAGCAAGTTGCTCACTTCCTTGTTGCATTCTTGCGGTTGCTTTAATCAGAACAGTCTCTCTTTGTTCGGGTGTAGCTGAATGCATGCGCATTAGCGTGGGATAGAGATCTTTAGGTTTGGGTGCACCCATTTTCTCCATCATTTTATCCATGCCTTTTGCCATACCGGGTCCCATCATGGCGTCAGCATTGCCCAGCGGTCCTTTACCTTGTGTAGCAGTCGGCAAAACATCCGTATTAGCGTTGACAGTGGGATCATTGGTAGCTTCAGGATGGTGGCTCGCATGCTCACTATCCTCTGGCTGTTGCTGTGCGTAACTGCTCGTCGTTGCGAATAACAGCATAACGTTCAAAATGACGGCGTAACGCAGAAAAAATGATGTGTGTGGCCACCACATGCTCATAACTCACCTGTTTGTTCGGCCATCCACAGGCTATTTATCTTAGCGATCTGAGAGGGCGTTAATACTGATACCGCTTTCCCTACCGATGTAATAAACTGCAACCGCAAGGCGCTGTTTGTGGCTTCTATTTCAGCAATGGTGTCTTTGATATTGTCGTATTGAGGTAGCCCCTGAGCGGTCAATTCCCACAACGATGCTTCTAACGCACTTCGCTGCAGCGTAAAGCTTTGTTGAGTAGACTCCCATTCAGTTCGGATCGTGAGAAGCGTTTGGTACTGACCATCGGTCAATTCGAGTGTCTCTTTGTGGTTTAAGAAAAAAGCTTGCTCTCCAACGTGGTATAAATGCAGCGCTCCACTGACACCGGGTAAGCTTTCATTTAATGGAGAACCAGATATCTGTGTTTTATTTTGTTCAGGTGGTGTACCCATCATTGAGCTGTTTTTCATCATCATTTTGCACATCATTCCCATGCACGATTTCCCGCGCATTGGCATCATGCCTTTATTCTTACTCTTTCCCATTTTCATTGTGTTTGTTGCTGAAAGTGGCATTGATGATGTATTGAGTGAAACACTGGTATCACTCGGATTTACACTCTCATTGCTTTTTGGCTGGGTCGCTAATGAATTGTCTAACGAGCGCAAAGCGGTTTGGATTTTAGCGAAGTCATCAACGTTTAACTCAGGCTGAGTTTCTTTAGTTTCTGATGAATTGTTTTTTTTGTCTGGCTCAGTACTTTGTGGTACTGCTGAGCACGCGGTTGTGAATAAGACACTCACTAATACCAGCGTCACAATAACCGCTATACGGTAGGGTTGGTGATAAACTCTATTATTCACAACGGCATACTCCTAATTAAAATATTAATCAAAAACCACGGTCAAACTCGACCATGTCATAACGCGTAATTTCGCCATCCAGCACAATAGCTTCCGCGAAGTGCTTATCCTTAGTTTTTCCAAGACGAATTTTCCCAACGAACTCTCGTGAATAGCTGTTTTCACCTTCTGAGATTGCTGTAGGGTCGTAGACAGTTCTATAGACATTAAAAACTTGATGTTCCTT
Organism: Alteromonas sp. G5_S2_22_S1; assembly: GCF_054968525.1. Lineage (NCBI taxonomy): Bacteria > Pseudomonadati > Pseudomonadota > Gammaproteobacteria > Alteromonadales > Alteromonadaceae > Alteromonas > Alteromonas sp. G5_S2_22_S1. Next base: position 33,854 of record NZ_JBQKUJ010000022.1, read on the forward strand.
CAAACCATCCGTATCAGATACACATACCACTGCTTGCTTATCATCGACTGTAACAACTTGCCCACTCATGATGTAGTCGTGATAAACCTGGCTTGCGCATCCTCCGAGGAGTCCAACTGACAAGACTACAATTGAAAAAAACTTAATTAATTTATTCATGTAAAATTCCTGTGATTATTGAAATAAGCGAGACAGCAGGTCACCTCCTGCCTCGTAACGTGGTGATTAGCTCTATTTGTGTTTATGTATTGGTTTAGACTTTTCAGCGGTGTGCCCCATCATTTGGCTCATCATGTCTTCCATCATCGACATACGCTGTTCCATCATTTTCATTTTGTCTTCGGTGGACATATCAGTGTGTTTGTGTTTCATTCCTTTTCCCGCTTTCATCCCCATCGAGTCGCTTCCTTCCATCATGCCCATCATGTCTTGCATCTTTTGGGCATGCTCATGCAACATGGCTTCGCGCTTCTCCGGATCCGATTCACTCTTAACGGCATCCAATACTGCGCGCATTTCTTCCATATGCGTCTGCATCTTTTGCATCATCTGACCATCCATCATCGGCATATCAGATTTGTCAGTCTGTTGATATGCAAAAGAAGTCGCTATTGGCGCAACGACTAAAGCACTGGCCAGTAATAGTGAAGTAAGCTTTTTCATAAGATTGTTTCCTTTGATTATGCTCAGTTGAGCGTTTTAGGTTTAAAGTTTACGTCTTGTCACCTTAATCTAATGTCTTAGACTCAGGTCAATAGGCTATATGGACGATAAAAACTCAGCTAAAGCTTCAAGCTCATCATCTGTAATCGGCATTTGCGGCATTGCGGACGACGAGTTATTAAATTGAGGCTCCTTAACTTTGCGCAAAAAGAATGCCCTGCCGTTTTCGCTAATAACATTATCCAGCGATGGACCGAGTGTTCCGCCTGCGCCTTGCACTTGATGACACCCCTGACAACCATATCGAGTGAGTACGTCACGTGGATTGACTGTTAATGATTTAGCCAGAGTCACCTCTACCGGTTGAGCAGGACTAGAAGCTATTTCCATGAATTCAAGAATGGCTTATACTTCGCTGCCGGTTAAATGCGCTTTTTCGCGCATGTGTGGCATGATCACTCTCCACTCACTGATAGAAAACTCACGCACAGGCCTACTGTTATGACAACGCGCACAGTTGTTATTAATTAACTCTGCGCCAGAAAGTGTGGTTTCATCGTCTGCCAAGTTCGGTAACGAAATAAATGTGATTAGTGCACATATAATTAATTTCTTGTTCATGATATCCCCTAGAATCCATAGCTGAATTGCACAGCAAACCGTGTATCATCAGGGCCTTCAACTACGTCTGTATCTTCATAGCCCACCTTAATAACTGAACGAGGGTCCAACCAATAGTTGACACCTACCATCCAGCGCTCCGCTTCTTCAATTTTATTGGTTTCAGCATATTCAAGGACCAATTCAGTACTACCTAGGGATTGAAAAGCATGCCCAACGAAGAAAGTACCTTGTAAAAACCATCCATTGCGTGAAAATGAGTCAATAGTTTGCTCATGATCTCGCTCAACAAATGAGTCCGTTTCAGTTTTAATATACTCGCCTCTGATGATGGCGTGAGTACTAATAAAGTTGATATCAAACCCATTGGCTGTGATATCTAGTTGTCCTTGTTCGTCGTAGGCACCTTAATAAAATGTTTATGTATTTAATCGTAGTGATTTCATTTCAACTGTAGTTGATTCAGATCAAAGCATCACAACGAATCGATTACGGTTTGATTACATTTCTGTAATCAAATCATTAACTTTATTTATCCATTCAAGGACTTTACTTATGCTGAAGCTATCAAACATATAAGTGAGCTTTCACTCTTCTACGAAATAGGCTTTTAAGATGTTGTATCAACAGACAGCACTAATATCAGGCGCTAGCTCTGGTATAGGACTTGCGCTTACAAAAGAGCTTCTACTCTCCTACCCTTTTATCCAGATCGTAGCACTTTGTAGAAATCCAGAAACTTTACAACAGCTTAAAAGGTCTTATGGGGATAGGGTCAGAATCGAGTGTATCGATTTCACTAATAGGGATTGTATTAAAAGCCTTCAAAACGTTGTCAATCAGCATACTCACTTTAGCTACCTGATCCATTGCGCAGGTGTTGTCATGCCATTTGGAGATATTAGCAACGTCGCCCCTGATGAGTGGGAGGCAACCCAATGGATAAATGTCGAAGTACCTCGCCTTTTAACGCAGATATGCTTAAAAAAATTTAGTCATAGCCGCGTGATGTTTTTAACCAGTGATTTGCCAGTACAACCCGTTGCTGGCGCCTCAGCTTATTGTGTGAGCAAAGCATCATTAAATATGCTGTGCCAGTGTTTTCAACTTGAAGTCGATAACGATATTGCTGTTTTTACAACTGTGGCTCCTGGAAACGTCGACACCAAAATGCAGGAAACGATAAGGCAAGCTTCAAATCACGCGTTGCCTGCATCGGAGTTAATGCGCAGTATGTATTCAGCAAACAAGCTTTTACCTCCCCGATTAGTTGCACAATATCTGCGACAATTGCTGAGCGATATCACGCCAAACACTTTTGGTAGTCGTAGTTGGAATTTACTAGAGAGTATTGTTGAAGTTTCACCTGCAAAACAGACAAAAACAGATTCAATCACGCGGGCTACTGAAACAAGTTTGGTAGAACTGGCAAGTCTTGTTGACGGCGCATTCTGGTCACCGGGTAGTGCAGAATATGAAGAAAACAGGAAAGTATTCAATCAAGGTGTTTCGCGTTTTCCGTTAGTAATTATTCAACCTAAAACAAAGACCGATATTATACACATTGTCAGATGTGCAAAGCAGTTGCGCTTATCTATTACAATTAAGGGTCAAGGGCATGGTGTAAGTGGCATGTCGGTCCTTAACAATGCAATTGTAATTGATATGTCGATGTTTAAAACAACTGTACTGAATGTTGATAAGAGCTCAGTAAACGTCGGCGCAGGCGTCAAAAATAGTGAATTGGACCATTTTCTAGCGCAACACAACAAAGTAGTTCCTTTGGGTACCTGTCCCGATGTTGGTGTTGTCGGCGCAACATTGGGAGGGGGGATCGGTTTTTTGTCCAGAAAGCTTGGTTTGAGTTGCGACAATGTGCTCGCGTTTGGATTGATAACTGCTGACGGTAAAGTAAGACAAGTGACCGAATCCCAACATCCGGATTTGTTTTGGGCATTAAAAGGGTGTGGCCATGGTCAATTTGGCGTTGTGACCGATGTCACGTTTAAATTAAATGATGCCCCCCAAAATATTGATGGCCGAATACTCGAGTGGCCATTATGTCACGCACGATCTATTCTTAGGCAATATAGCAAAACAGTGCTCAGTGATAACAGATCGGTTTTTCTATATGCATATCTCTCGCGATCGATGCACGATAAAGCACGAATTTCGATAATGGGGTTTAGTGAGGACTGGGTGCACGGTTTGGATTCTGTAGCCAAATGGCAAGACGGTGCCACATTGTTAAGTAGGCGGTCGCAATACGTTGAATGCCAATCCAATGACTACGATAGTGATCTGAGTTTGTATTGGCGAAATGGCATAATTGAAGGCGAGCTATCAGACGAATTCATTGAAACACTTTTATCGTGTTACCGAGCTTGTCCGGTAAATTCAGGTGGATTTATGCTAGACCCGCTTTGTGGCGCTATTCAGGATGTAAACGCTGACGATTCGGCATTTATTCACCGCAACGCTTCTTTCGTCTGTAGTATCACAGGGATCACTCAAGCTGAATGTGACGATACTGAAGTTATCGATTGGGTGAATAAATCTTTCGATTTGCTATTACCGTTTTTTAATGGTCATTCTTACCAAAATTATGACATGGGGAATGGGTCGCCACTTGCTCTTTACTACGGCCAACACACAGCTCGTTTGAAATTATTAAAACAACAATACGATCCTACTGGTCTGTTTATGAGCTCTCTTCTGCGCCCTGACTAAAAGTTTTTTAGTCATTGCTGTGACGATTTCGATATTGTGAACGTATGTTCTACCCATATTGAATTGGCATTGTGGTTACTTGTAACAAGGAAATAATTTATGAAAAGATGGATATGTTTGTTTCTTGTGATGTCATCATCGCTCGCACATCCAAATGATCGTGAGCATGGCGATTTTTACAGAGGATTAACTGGTCTTAAAGTACAAATTGATGACGCGTATTAGAAAATTTCAGAGGCTTCTGACGCAGAGTTACGTGAGTTGAGTGCTCAAGAGTTAGAGCAGGTAAAGCAGTCGTTGCAGGTTCTCAACATGCAAGACATTCGAATGCAATTGCAACCTCATTTAAATCAACTGCACAAATCAACTAAATCTGAAACACTACTCGCGTCTAGAGATTTCACAAATGAAACCAGTCGAAACCTTGCAACAATGGCGCTGGCACTTATTTCGCTGTTGGTCGCCATGATTTCAGCGGCAATTGCTTGGATGAACCATGTTCAAAGTTCGCGAACGAAGGCAGTTAAAGATGAAGCTGAGAGCGACTTAGTTGCCTTGAGAGAAGCAACGGATCGTGAACTGATCGAACTACAAATGAACACGCAGCGGCAAATTAATTCACTGACTGAGAGGCACGAAAACGATATTGTTCGCCTCACTCAAGATCATAAGGAAGAAGTAAGGCGTCTTGAGCAATTAAATTTAGACAAGGTTCAACATGCAGAAACAGCATTTGAAAATCTAATGGGAGAAACAGAAACACAAAATGGGCTGATATTTAAAAATCTAGCGGTCTCCATATATCTTCGCCGGTTCTTAGTGGAAGATGGTTACGATCGGTTTTTTAACGACTTAACGCTTATTTCAATTGATGAAACAGCAACGGTTCGGTGTGATCCAAGCATATTAAGAGAAGTGATTTCAATTCAAGAGCACGCAATTTCACGGTTTGAAAAAGTCAAAAACAAGCTAGAAGATGCTAAAATGCTGTATTACGAAGCATTACTAGATCTTGCGTTTTATGAGGCTGAAATGTCGCGGTTTGGTATATTGAATGTCGATGCAACACAACGGATCAATGAAAACCTTGTTGCTTTTGAGCAGAATGTACTCTTTTGGTTAAACGAAGAACGAAGCGAATACAAAACACCAGAGCGGTTACCGCGTTTCATTTTTCGCGTAATCTGCATGGTAGACAGCTTGGTTTTTATCAGGGGATGTTTGAAACTTCACGAAATATCTGAAGAAAAACCCGCTAAAGACGAAATGTTATCACAAGTGTCTGCATTGCTAGTAGAAAACGATATGGCTACTGTAAGACAAATAACTGACGTAATAGATTCAAATGAATGTAGCTCTTTGTGGTCAAAATACACCAACTTCAAAGAAGAACGGCCAAAACTGTTCGAGTATTAACGGTAGTCTGGGTTTGTTGGCACTAAAAGCACAATCTTCTCCGAATTAGTCTTGCGTTGCTGTAAACACATTAGCGTTGATAACAAGATTATATCGACACATGCATTTGCGCGCAAGCGCATATGCGTGTATTAAGCATTGCTCTGCTGCCTTGACTCTCCCCCCCCCCCAAAAAAAAATGTGCACATCTCATCGTAATCTTATGTCTGCAGCAGCATAGCGGATATTAGTTACTGAAGGTGATTAATGGCAAAGTAAAAGAAGGTGTATAGTTACACCGATGAGCTCAACCAATAGATAGTACCAAACAGCGCAAAAAAGATAGGTTGATGCAATATGTAAACCACTAAACTATGCCGTCCGAGAAGAGTCAACTTATTCGGAATATTCCATTTTGCAACAGGATCAAATCCGCTTTTCAAAACGTGCCCTATCGCAATACCAAACAATACCACACCTATCCATGGAAAAATCGCAACGTAATCGTTTGGAGAATGAGGTAGTGACAAACTGATCAGATTAAATGGCCATTTACTGGATACGAGGCCACTGTTAAACAACGTGACCGCAACAAAACCCAACAACAGCGACAATATGGGTTTTCGAATCAACGGAACACACAAAACACTTGCTACTACAATAAAATGCAATACGCCAAAGAATATCCAGTTTGCATTAAAAAAATAATACGTAAAAAGCGATATTACCGCGGCCCAGAACGCTATGGAAAACAGCCGCAGTAAAAACATTTTTAGATTAAATTTTCGAAAATTCCCGAGCACGAGCGACGCGCCTACACTCACAAAGAAGAGCGTCAATATTACATACCGAAACTCCCTCCACCCTTTTCCATTGGGGACATTCCAATCAACCCAACCAAAAAAACGAAGATCGTAAGCAAAATGGAATACAACCATCAATACAATGGCTAACGTTCGTATTGCATCCAATGTGATATTGCGATTTTGCACGGAATTCAACGTTGTTAATGGTGCTTATGTGGCTTGTTATCACGGGTGGATGAATGCGAATGAATGACCTTCCATCCTTCATCAGTTCGGCGAAACAAATAGGTTTGAAATCCTTTTTTATCAAAAACTGCGCCGGTTTTGCGCACTTCTCCTGAAACATTTACTGTCGTAATTGCCCAAGCGAAGTCTCCTTCAACGTTTGTTTCGATATCTAGAATATCAATGGTCAATCGTTTCAATACCTCTTTTTCCGGCTCTACATGATTTTTGACCAAATCCTCTAAACCTTTATTCTGACTGCCTGACTCAATGTAACGCGCACCTACCTGGCCAAGATAGTGTTGATAGAACGGCATACCGTTACCAGACTCCCACCCCTTTTCAATATCTTGGATCATTTCTAGTATCTCTGTTTCGTCGTTCGTTTGCTCAGACGCATAAATGTATGGTGATGTGGCCAAAAAAATAACAACGCAGCTTGCATAGAAAAGTTTCATTATTGTGACCTTTTTATTTTAGTTTGGTGGGGAGTTAGTGAGACCAATGAATATGACTGATTTTCCACTGTCCATTGATCAGCGTTAAAAAGAGCGTTTCATTGCCTGTCCTATCAATATCTCGACCTTTATAGTTTCCAGAAGTGTGACTTCTTGAAATGGAGACAGCTGTATTACCATGCACACGAACATGATGCTCAATCGTCTTCGTGGTTACGGCAGATGAAAATTGCATGTCTGCTTGCAAATGATGTGCACGATATTCGTCGGCACTGCGCTCAATTCTGCCACCTTCCAAAATAAGGACATTATCGGCAAGTAAGCTCATGACTGTCTCTGCATTAGCGTCGGAGAGTGCTTTGTGGAATTGTTTTGCTATTATTCCTGCGTCGGAGTCTAGCCCTGAGAACATAGGACTATTGCTGGTGTCGTTATGCGATTTATCATGAGCATTAACACTGTTAGTTAATAGCAAAGGAAAGAGTATGATTGACAACAAGTAGATTTTTTTCATTTTGTGTTTCTTCAATAATTGGGGCCTACGGCGGTACTTAACACCACCGTCACCATTAAAATAGATATCCCTATACAAAGTTCGATTTGGATTGATTTTTGAAGCGTTCGAGGACTGGTTATGCCGGTTAAAAGCTGAGGAGCCAATCGCAGTTTGTGTAACAACGCGATCAGAAAGATGGCACCAACAAACAACAGCTTAACAAGCAATACAAAGCCGTAGTTTGTGTCAAGCAAATTGCTAACAGAACGCACAAGTTGCCAAGCCAGTAGTAAACCAGCAATAATTAACCCCCCAATGGGGTATACAGCCGATTTCCCAAATTTTGTCATGACGAGGTGCAAATTGGGGTTAGAAAGCGCTACGCACGTCCTTGAAAGAGGCCAGAGTGAACCCACCCACGCGAGCGCAATAACGGCATGAGCAGCCAGGATAAACTTGAAACTAGGTTGTAACTGTTGAGTATGCCCAGTTAATGTAAATGTATACCCAAATCCTGCCAACGCAATAACAATGAAAATTCCAAGAGAGTGATTTGAAATAAAAGCATTTTTTCTAATTGAATGACCTAAATAGGTTAAATATAGTAGCGCACTTGCGAACAGCACTAGTCGACTTTTTGCAACATCTCCGAGCGTTGAATGCGCGACCATCTCTCGCATAACGGGGTCAAACATACCAGCGTATCCAGATTGAGCGAGCTGCCCAACCTGAAACAAAAAGTCAAAAGCACTAAAAATGATGCCAATGACCGCAAACAAACGCATGTGCCTTGTTACCGTTGTTTGTAAGCTTGCGGGTAGAGTAAATTTGGTGTCAGTATCAGTATTGGTAATGCACAAAATCCAACCACCACCAAGCAGCGCTGATACGCCGAGATAAACACCAAACTTTGAAATCAACAACCCCAACTGCCAAATGTCCATAGCGTCCTCTAATGGTTGCCGTGCGTGCTGTCGTGCTTTTTATCGTTATGTTTCATCATTGAAGCATGCACCATAAAACTAAAAGCCCCTTCCATTTTGTGACCGTCCTGACCTAGCAACATCCAATTGACAGTGTATGTATCTACTGGTAATCCGGGTAATTCGTAACTAAAGGCACTAGCGAGTTCCGTACTTGGCTTAAACTCAAACGGAATGGTTTCCCCACTTTTTGATTGCAACGTTACTCTAGCCAACCTTACAGGCTTGGTAAAAACCAATGATAGTTCAGGTGGAGATGACATCAACATCGCATTATCCTTAGGTGTAGATGTCTTAAGTGTTGTGTGAGCAAAAGTAGAAAAACTTAAGGCTACCATGAGCATTGAAAAGATTAGTTTCATTTGAAGTCTCCTTAGACTTGATGGGTTATAGATGACACAAATGCTTCAATATTGATGGCATTTGGGTCAATGGTATTGTCGATCAGCAAGCCTGTGACGTCTTTCATCATCGCGCTGGGCCCAGGTAAAAAAATGTTCACCCTGAATGTAGTAGATATCAAACCAGACCATGTAAAGGCCGCTTAACGACCAAAACAACACCTGCCCGCCGACTAGCAGCATAAGCCAACGATGTGAACGGCGAACAGGTCCTTTCATTACGCAACGACAGCCAAGTATTTAAGCTGTTGTTTGCGCCATATTAAATAAATGGCAGGCAGTATGAGTAGTGTCAGAATAATCGCACTAACCATTCCTCCCACCATCGGCGCGGCAATCCGACTCATGACTTCGGACCCCGTACCAGAGCCATATAAAACCGGCAGCAATCCAAAGATGATAGTGGCCGTTGTCATCATGACGGGACGAACACGCAATCCTGCACCGTGCAGTACTGCCTCGGTCAACATCTCGGCGCTCGGTAAGGTACCCCCTTCTTTGCATCTATCCATCAGTGCCTGATATTCATGATTGAGATATACAAGCATAATGACTCCTATTTCTACAGCGACACCGGCCAAGGCAATGAAACCTACGCCTACGGCCACGGAGAAATTAAAGCCTTCGATGTACATAAGCCATATGCTGCCAACCATCGACAATGGCAACGTCCCCATAATAATCGCCACTTCAATGAAGTTTCGGAAGTTGAGGTACAATAGAATAACGATTATAGCGAGCGTCAAAGGCACAACGTAAGTGAGCTTCTCCTTTGCCCTTAACATATACTCGTATTGGCCAGACCAATTAATTGAATAGCCGGCGGGTAAAACGAGTTGTTCAGCAACAACTTGCTGCGCGGTAGCCACATACGTGCCTATGTCTACACCATCGATATCAACATACACCCATCCATTGAGCCGCGCGTTTTCACTCTTGATACCCGGTGGTCCGTCTTCGATGTAGACGTCAGCAACATCAGCTAAGGCTATACGTTTTCCTTGTGGTGTCACTACAGGTAACAAAGAAAGCGACTCTGGAGAGCTTCGGTATGACTGCGGATAACGAATATTTACTGGATAGCGCTCCAGCCCTTCTACACTCTGTGTTACGTTAACACCGCCAATTGCACTAGAGACAATTTGCTGAACATCAGCGATATTGAGCCCATATCGGGCGGCTTTTTCGCGATCAATGTCGACTTTCAAGTAGCGACCGCCAGCGACGCGTTCAGAATACACTGAAGCCGTGCCATCGACGTCAGTTAATATTGACTCAATTTGTTGGCCGATTTTTTGAATTTCCATTAGATCGGGACCACCAATTTTAATCCCAACAGGGGTTTTAATTCCTGTGGCAAGCATGTCAATTCGGGTTTTTATTGGCATCACCCATGCGTTGGTTAAGCCCGGTAAATTGACCACTGCATCAAACTCTTTAATAAGGTCCTGCGTGGTCATCCCTTCTCGCCATTGTTCTTTGGGTTTCAATTGAATGAATGTCTCAATCATGGTCAGTGGCGCGGGGTCCGTCGCCGTATCCGCCCGCCCTACTTTGCCAAATACCGTTTCTACTTCTGGCACGGTTTTTATTAATTTGTTGGTCTGTTGAAGAAGCTCTCGTGCCTTCCCGATTGATATGCCGGCATAGGTGGTTGGCATATACATCAAATCGCCTTCGTCAAGCGGGGGAATAAATTCACTACCAATTTTATCAATTGGCCAAAGCCCGATAGCCAAGACAATCAATGCTGCGACCATCGTTGACTTTGGAAAGCGCAAAACTGTCTTGAGCGTCGGTATGTATAAAAACGTTAAAAACTTGTTGACTGGGTTTTTGTGTTCAGGCAAAACCTTTCCACGTACAAAATACCCCATTAAGACTGGGACCAGTGTAATCGCAAGTGCCGCTGATGCAGCCATTGCATATGTTTTCGTATAAGCAAGAGGGGAAAACATCCTCCCTTCCTGGGCCTCAAGCGTAAAAACAGGTACAAAACTAACCGTAATGATCAACAAACTGAAAAATAACGCAGGTCCAACTTCGACCGCAGAATCGATAACAACCTGCCAGCGATTTTCCTTGGTAAGAGGCGTCTTTTCCATGTGTTTGTGCATATTTTCAATCATAACGATCGCACCATCACTCATGGCGCCAATGGCAATAGCAATGCCGCCCAACGACATGATATTGGCATTGATACCTTGCATATACATAACGATTAGCGCGGTAATGATCCCAACAGGAATACTGATGATAGCGACGAGTGACGACCGAACATGAAAAAGAAAGGCGACACATACCAAAGCGACTACGATAAACTCTTCTAATAGTTTTGAAGCTAGGTTATCAACGGCCCTTTCAATTAATGCGGAACGGTCATAAACAGTGACCACCTCAACGCCATCAGGTAGTCCTTTTTTTAAGTCCTCTAGTTTTGCTTTGACGCCATCTATCGTTTTTTGAGCATTCTCGCCAAAACGCATCACGACAATACCGCCGACTGTTTCCCCTTCGCCGTTTAGCTCTGCTATACCGCGGCGCATTTGTGGACCGATATCTACAGTGGCAATATCCCTTATTAAAAGCGGTGTGCCATTGTCATTGACGCCAAGAGGAATAGTTTCGATATCCTTCTTATCAGAAATATACCCCGTAGCACGAACCATGTACTCAGCTTCTGCAAGCTCCACTACAGAGGCCCCAACTTCTTGATTCCCTCGCTTTATTGCCATCTGAATATGAGAAAGCGGTATACCGTAAGCGCGGAGTTTTTCAGGATCTACTTTCACTTGATACTGTTTCACCATACCCCCTAGCGCCGAGACTTCGGACACGCCAGGCACAGTTTGGAGCTCAAATTTCAAGAACCAGTCTTGCAAACTGCGTAATTGAGAAATATCGTGTTGGCCGGTTCTGTCGACCAATGCATACAGATAAACCCAACCAACGCCTGTGGCATCTGGACCTAATTGCGGCCTGGCGTTTTCAGGTAGATTGGGGGCAACTTGCGATAAATATTCAAGCACCCTGCTTCTTGCCCAATATAAGTCGGTATCATCATCAAAAATGATATAAACGTAGGAGTCACCGAAAAACGAATAACCTCGAACCGTTTGTGCACCCGGTACGGAAAGCATGGCGGTCGTTAGCGGGTACGTTACCTGATCTTCTACAACTTGTGGCGCTTGACCAGGATAACTCGTTTTGATTATCACTTGGACATCGGATAAATCTGGGATCGCATCTACTGGCGTATTTTTCATTGTAACTAAACCGCCACCGACTATGATGATGGTTGCGAGTAAAACAAAGAAGCGGTTTGAGACCGACCAACGTATGACTGCTTCTATCATTCGTGCGCTCCTTCATGTTGGCTGTTATCCATCGTTCCTTTATCAGATGCTTGTATATGTACTGTGGTAATAACGTACGCACCGTCTTGGGTTTTGGTAATTTCGATGTGCAGTCGCATACCAGCGGTAATGTCAGATAAATCAACCTCATTAGCGACGTTAAAATCCATTGTCATTGCAGGCCAATCCCACGCCTCAATAGGGTCATGTTCAAGGCTTAACTGGTTGCTAGCACTCATCACTGCATTGACCGTTGCTTGAGTCCACACAGCGTCGACAGCGGTACTTGTTTCACTACTTGCCTCTTCAACAACATGAATGGTAGAAACAAGATATTCGCCACTTGAGGATTTTGAAATTTCAATATGCGCAAGCGTTCCAGAGGCCAAATCAGACAAGGTAATGTTATCTGCCACGTTAAAATCCATCGTCATCGCGGGCCAATCCCACTCTTTTATAGCGGGATGATCGACATTTATCATTCGATGCCCATCCATTACAGAATTAATCTTGACTTCAGTCCAAACGCTTTCAGACATAGTCGCCTGTGTACTTTGTGCTGAATCGATAATGTGCACGGTTGTCACCACATATTGACCATCAGTTTGCTTACTGATCTCGATATGTGCCGATGAACCACCTTTGACCGTTGCTAAATTGATATGCTCCGCTACCACAAAATCCATGGTCATCGGCGGCCAATCCCATTCTGGAATTGGACCATGTTTTGCAGTTATCATGTTGTGAGAAGGCATCACGTCTGTGATCATCACCTCTGTGAAGACCGATGTTGGACTTTCTTCAGGGGGTTCCATTCGCTTAAAGTCAGAGCTAATACTGCTCTCTGAATCAAGCATAAATTGAGCGGAGGTGACAATGCTGTCACCATCGATCAGTCCTTCAAGTACTTCTGTAAACTCGTCAACCACTCGCCCAATTTTGATTGCAACTGATTTAAATTTTCCATCTCCCAATGCCAATACAACGCGATTTTGATTGCCTGTTCGAATAACCGCTTCGGTTGGCACGATCAAGTTGGTCGAATCCATATCAGAGTGGATAGTCACTTGAGCGAACATGTTCGGCTTTAACGTATAATCTTGATTAGCAAAGCGAAGACGCACACGCAGTGTGCGGGTACTCTGTTCAAGGGTTGGGTAGACGTAGTCTACAACGCCTTGCCACGTCTTTCCGGGGAGGAAATCTAATTTCATAGTAACAGGCAGCCCTTCCACTATTTGGGCGGTTTGTCGCTCAAATACCTCTGCATCAACCCAAACCTCATCCAATGCACCAATCGACATGACTGTAACGCCAGGTTTTATAAAAAAACCTTCTCGAATGTTTAAATTATCTACGAATCCGGTTTGGGGTGCGGAAAAGGTAACGGTTTGCTGAACATTTTTTGTTTTTGTTAACGTCTCCACGACGTCTTCAGGCACTTGCAATGCATTTAAGCGAGAACGAGCAGCTACGATCAGATCTTTGTTGTTTCTGCGCATAGCAAGCAGCAATTCTTCTTGTGCATTCACTAACTCAGGCGAGTATAGAGAGTAAAGTGGTTCCCCTTTTTTAACATATTCTCCTGATGCTTTTACATGCAGTGTTTCTATCCAGCCTTCAACGCGAGGATGCACATGGATTAATGTTTCTTCGTTGTATTGAACGTACCCGACAGTTCTAATAGGGACATGCAGCGCGCGGCGCTGCACTTTCGCAGTTCGAACACCAAGGTTGTTCTCCACATTTGGCGCTATAGTAATTGTTCCTGAGCCCGCATCACCACTTGAACTTTCTTCGTAGACAGGAATGAGATCCATGCCCATCGGAGACTTTCCTGGTTCGTCTCTGCGGTAATTTGGGTCCATCGGCGCAACCCAATACAACGGTTGCTTCTCTTCGTTTTGCTCATTATTCGCGGTGGATGATGAAGATGGTATCAGAAACGTGAATGCCAACGCAGTCATAATACCGCCTGCTACCCCGCCTATGACGAGTGCTTTAATTGTGCTCATTGTTGTTCTCCGATTTGAGACAAAGGAATACCTGCGTTGGTATCAAAGTAATAGTTGAGTTGAATTTTTGTTTTGACCAAATCCACACTGATATCCAGTGCGTCAATTCTGGCATTAAGATCCGCAATACGAGCACGCACTACCTCAGCAAAGTCTCCTTCGTCGTTGGTATAAGCATTGAGCGATGCCTCAGCTTGCTCTTGCATTTGCTCTAACAATTCGAGTTCGTACAGCGCTTGTCGCTCCATTAATCGCTCATTTTCCGCATATAAAGACTGGATGTATGACATCATTTCTCTGAGGACTAAGCGCTTGTCGGTTTTAATGGCTTCAGATAGGCTTACGGCAGCCGAAACCTCTTGGTCTTGGCGGTTTTCTGTAAAAAGAGGTACATCGAAACTTACACCCATCGATAAAAAATCTGCTCGACTTGTACCGTCGGGCGTGTCGTCTCTGTAGGCGTAACTAGCGTTAACCCCCCATTGTGGCTTGTATTTTTCTTTGGCAAGGTCAATACCGGTTTGGCTGGCGCGAATTCTTTGCTCTATCGAGAGGATCAAAGGGTGTTGATTGAGAACCATTGCAAGCGATTGTTGATCTCTGCGCTCAAGTATTGTTCTCATATTCTGCCCCATGTTTTTGATCTCAGGTAGGGCATGCGGCAACGTTAATCGAGAAAAGGCATCAAATCCCGATTGACTTGGATAATTTTGATCTCTAACTAGCCACTCTAGAAGCTTCCCTGTGGCTCTTTCTTCTAATGCTCGTAGTTTAGTAAGTCGGTCTTCCAACCTTGTTAATTCCAACTTTGCACGAACGATATCTTGCTGATTTACGCGTCCAAAGGCAGTTGAATAATTTGCCTTTGCGATATCGCTGAGCTGTTCAAATAACGCTTTATCTTCATCAATTAGCTTTACACTTTGCTGCGCCCGATATATTTCTAACCATAAGTTTGATACTTGAACGCGTGCTTTGGCCACTCGGTCGGCTCTCATCAGGGGATGCTCTGCTGCTTGCTCCCGCAATTGACGAGACCTTATGGCTAACGAATCACCACGAGGAAACATCTGTGACACACCTACTTTTAGCTGAGTCATGGGCTCTTGATCAAACGCAAAACCATCAGTGGGTACATTTGCTAAACCGATGTTGACAACGGGGTCTGGTAGGCTCGAGGCGACGACACTACTGGACAATGTGGCACGTTCACGATGTGCACTGCTAACGAGCCATGGATCATTTTCTACCGCTATTTCTACTGCACGTTTGAGCGTTAATTTTTCATTCGCGATAGCGGGAGAGACCATCGAGAACGAGAACGCTCCCCAAATAGAAACAAAAAGACAAAACCGGTTCATTAGAATTGCTCCTCATAGGTGTTGACTTCAGCAAAGGTCGTAACTGAACCATCTACATTGAGTTGCAATACAAGGTAAGGTTGGAATCGTTCGTCAACTTCCATGCCCGGCGATCCAATTGGCATGGCTGGAACGCTCAACCCTAAAACCCCTTCAGGAGGGTTTTCTAAAAATTGTTGGATGTATTTTGCGGGTATGTGCCCCTCAAATACAAACCCGTCCTGAGAAAGAGCAGTATGGCAGGAGCGATACTGGGGTTCGACGCCATATTTATCTTTGACTCCGGACATTAGCGTGACATTTGTCACATCTGTCTCAAAGCCATGTTCTTCAACATGTCGCACCCATTTTTGACAACATTTACATGTTCTACTCTTGTAGACATGTAATGTGAATTTCGGTGCCTGTGTTGCAGACTTTGCATCATTCTTTGCCTGCAGTACATCACTGCACGCCGTTAAAAAGAGGACTAAAGAAAACAAAGCCCCAAACGGTATATTTTTGTTCATAAACAACTCTCACATATATTGGATTTTGCACGCTTTACGATGGAAACGTCACGTGCAGTAACTGTTAGTCTTTACATCGACTAATCTAATTACACGAGAGAGTATTTTGGGGGGCGTAAATGTATAGCGATAAAGACTTTATGCAGCCTTGTTTGTTTGCTTAGGGCTGGGGTGTTCAACAGTTTTGGTGTTTCGAAACTCTCCCCAGCCAACATGCCGAGCTGAAAGACTGCCATGGGACAACAGCAATTTTGATTGCAACAACTCTCTGATGCGTCGTGTGATGAGTGGTCCATGTGATGACCGATTCTGTTATCTATTTCATGCACCATATCGCTTGCACATGGCGTAGCTACACTCGCGAAAGACCCGCTTACTTGCACGCTCAACAAAGCGATAACAACGAGGTATTTGACGAATGAAAGTTTCACTTAAACCTGACTCCTTTAATGAAACGCGTTTTCACGGATTAGCTACGGCAATGAGAATATCAAATGGCCCTGACAGACAGATTACCTTGACATTACAATTTTGTAATCATGAGCGATATTGATAGCGAAAGTGTATTTTTAGTTGAATATTTGCGACTTCGAGCTACGATGTGGTGCGCTCATTAGTATATTGAATACTCTGTTGGTTGCTGGCATACGTTTTATTATTAGTATACTAACAGCATTTTACGATTGCGGTGTATTCAACAGGCTTACTCCATTGAATTAAAGCTATGCAGCAGGTTAATCACATACCATGAAAATACTTGTAGTCGAAGACGAAGTAAAAACGGGCGATTACATCAAACAAGGGCTAATTGAATCCGGCTTTGTTGTAGAATTAGTAAGGACTGGCCTGGATGGTCACCACAAATCGATGATTGGTGATTATGAATTAATCGTACTCGATGTAATGCTGCCCGACATAGAAGGTTGGAAAATCCTGTCTTCATTGAGAGAGACTGGTAAATTTACACCCGTTCTTTTTTTAACCGCTCGCGATCACGTTAATGACAGAGTCAAAGGACTTGAGTTAGGCGCAGACGATTATTTGGTTAAACCGTTTGCTTTCGCGGAACTCCTCGCAAGAGTGCGCACCTTGATCAGGAGAGGGACTTCTGTCCCTAACAACACGTTACACATTGCAGATTTGGAGCTTGATATCCCTTCTCGCGTTGCGAAGCGCGGTGGCAAAGTAATCAATCTGACGACTAAAGAGTTTACATTGCTTGAACTAATGGTCAGACGTCAAGGTGAAGTATTGCCCCGTTCTTTGATCGCCTCTCAGGTATGGGACATGAATTTTGACAGTGACACGAATGTCATTGATGTCGCTATCCGAAGATTGCGTGCAAAAATTGATGATGACTTTCCTGTAAAGCTAATTCAAACTGTCAGGGGGATGGGCTATAAAATGAGTGTAGATGATAGTAACGAATAAACTAAAACGGCCAAACTCTCTTGCGTTTAGAGTCACTATACTTGTTGGCATTACCGTATTTGTGTGCCTTACAATAATCAGCTTAATCGTTCAACAATCAATTGCAACGCATTTTGCTGAACAGGATGCTGATGAATTAAATGAGGTATTCCATGCTGTAAAACGAAAGCTTAGCGAAGCATACACTGAAAAGGTGGCACCTTCGAGTATCCTCGTTGAAGCAGTGTCTGGTCATCATGGAGTCTATTACCTTGTGCAAAATGAAGATGGAGAATCCGTATTTTCGAGTAAAGGCGTTGACTTGCACAAATACCCCGGTCAATTGTTTGACAACGATCTCATAACGCCTGATATGTTGACACTTTTTTTTGATGGATCCCATATGTTGCGAGCAACTGAAGCTCTCGTGACCGTCAGCACTGGTCAGAATAAGTCTACATACCGTGTTGTGGTAGCCTCCAACATGGAATTTCACATGAATTACATGGAAGACTTTGAAAAGACGTTATGGGGCATTATTTTCGTGTCTGGTTTGATCACGATAATAGTGGCACGTTTTGCTGTGTATCGAGGCCACTCGCCGCTACGAAAACTGAGTAGAAAAATAGGTTCTATTACTGCTGACAAGCTCGATATCCGACTAAATCCTTTAGAGGTACCGGTCGAGCTCGCAGGATTAGTGGGGTCGTTTAATGCTATGATTGAACGACTCGAAGCTGGCTTTGAGCAACTTTCATATTTTTCTGCGGACATTGCGCATGAATTGAGAACACCGGTCACAAATCTGACAACTCAAACGCAGGTTATTCTGAATCAACCGCGCACTGAAAGTGAATATGTTGAAATTTTATATTCTAATTTGGAAGAATACGAACGTATGACCAAGATGGTCAGTGACATGTTACTTCTAGCCAAAACGGAACATGGACTCGTCAAGCCACAGTTAGAGCGACTAAATTGCCGGGCAGAGCTTCAAGAATTAGTTGAGTATTTTGAACTACTGGCAGAAGAAAGACAAATTCAAATTCGCATCCGAGGGGCCGATGCCACAATTGATTGCGATAGGTTCATGTTTCGACAAGCTATGAGTAATCTATTGTCAAACGCAATTCGATATTCCTTCGAAAACGCGATTGTTAAGGTAGCAGTATCTACCAACGATGAACATACAAAAATTACCGTTTCAAATCCAGGCCCGAAAATCTCTGATGACCATCTTCAGAGACTTTTTGATCGCTTTTTTAGAGCAGACCCTTCACGAAAAAATCATGGTCAAGGCGTTGGTTTAGGATTGACTATCGCTCGTTCATTGCTTCACATGAACGGAGCTAAACTAACGGTTAGCTCAGATGACAACTTAACCGTATTTGTTGTATCATTCCACAAATAATCAATCAAACTTCGTCCTGGACTCTAAACAGGTGGTCACTTTCTGAAGCTGATGTATCGGCCACTTCCCCTCATTTGTCATGTTTGCACTTTCCAACACCTTCTTCATAAAACTGGACATTTCATCATTAATCTTAATACAGTTGCTGGTATAGGCTTTACTTGTGTGTATCAACGATTGATCTAACAGTTCGGAATAAGTTGATTAATACCTTCGGAAAAAACCAAGCCTAGAGCCTCACTACCAAATTGGGAAACTCATTTTTCAGTTCCTCAATTATTGGATAAAGAATGATAACCTGCTCACTGTGAAAAACACCTGGAGCCAGATGGAAAACGCACATCTGTCGTGTTGTTTCAGCTGCTATAATAGTCGTCATCATTGACTCATTTTGGCCAATCACACTTAGGACTATTTCATTCGCATCGTTTGAAATTTTCCCACACGCTCGGACGGTGACGCCACAAATATCAGTGCTATTGTGTATGTTTATAAAAAGCCAAAATGCTATTTTTCGAAAAAACGGATTGCGCAGGAGCAAAAAATTGGGTTAAAGAAGTTGCACAGTAAGCACCTATGCAGCACGCGCATATCGATTGATCATTTCCTTCGCAGTGCTGTGCATCTTGGTTCTTTTTCTGAATGAAGTGTGTGATTATTTAAATTAGTATGTTCTACGTTTGATAAGGAATCATTTGAGGATATATGAGATTCTGATGTGTCGTGACCATCACATATAATTGGGTTCGTCATAGCAAAGCCATGCTGTGAAAGCAGCGCAGCTATTAGTACTAATTTAAACCATTTATAAATGCCTGACACAAATAAACTCCATCAGTGAGTAAGGAAATAGTAGCGGTATTCCGTTATTCTTACTTTGACGCAGATCAACACAACACAAAAAAGTGCGTAGGGCCTTTAAATATTAAAGCCGTAATCAACTAGTTTAGTACTCTTGATTCATATAGCCTTAAACTACGCTTAGAAAGTACAACATAGCCATCATTTATAGCAATGCTTTTAATTAGTGCATCCTCAAAGATTACGCTACCGCACGTGAAATCGTGACTGAAAGTTGTGACTTCGACATCATTTGCGATATATAACGCGTTATCTAACGAAATAAGAATCCCAAAGTGCCCGTATTGTCGAAGAGCATGACTAAATTGAGTGGTGTTTTGATCCCAATTTACAAACCTTCTTTTTACTGGAGGTAGACTTTGGAATGACGCTAGCTTTTCCAATTGAGGTGTGGCGTTATTATAAAGCTCATTAAAGTTATTGAGTAATTCTTCTAACAGAGTTTCTGCGAGTAACTGAGACTTGACCATCAATGATGATATCGTTTCATTGTCTTCGACCTCAAATTTCTCTTGGATTAGGATGCTACCTGCATCAAGTTTCTCAGTAAGTTTATGAATGCTAACACCCGCGTTCTCAGGGTTGTCGATAATGTAGGTTAGTGGGGTTGGGCCTCTACTTTTGGGTAGTAAAGATGGGTGGATATTAATCGCATATTTTATTTCGTTTATGGGTAGTTTGTATCCGTAATCTGCTACAACAAAGACTGTCTGCTCGTCATTTAAATATTCTTTAAGAGTCACGACACTTGGGCGTTCGGTGGAATAAACAATATTGTGTGTACGACAAATTCGTTTGATAAAGCTCGCATTTTCCTGAACATCGTTTATGAAAACGAGCTCAATGTTCAATCTAATTTTGATTAGAAGTGACAAACAATTCGAGAATAAGTCACTTCCAAAATAAACTATCTTCATACATGTTTGCACCTTCTGAGAGTAGCGAATGCCAT
>NZ_JBQKUJ010000023.1:0-54308 GCF_054968525.1 Alteromonas sp. G5_S2_22_S1
TAAAAAAAGTGTCACATTCTTTCCGAACGCTCAAAATACCTACTATTTCCAGTATTTCAGCTTATTTCTTAATCTAAACTTACGCCACAGGTTTAAAGGCTTAGCTTTTATTCGGCCTTCGAAGTTAGATTTGAAATGGTCTACAGCATCTAAAACGCGAGAACAGTTATTTCCATCTCTATGCGCTTCGTGGTTCAACGTATATGTATCAATAGCTTCCATTAAGGATTTAGGCCTTGTTAATGCCGTCTCTAATGCAGGCTCGACGGCATCACACTCATTCACGTCTATTAAATGCGGTCCTGGGTTTGTATTTTTAAACGTGACTACGGGCTTACTAAGTAACATAAATTCAAGAATTATTGATGAACTGTCACAAAGCATTACATCTGCACGTTGGAATGTTTTTAAACCTTCATTTCTTTCAAAACTAACATTGTCGAACTTTTCTGCCAGCTTTTGGTATTTGTTTATTATCGAATGATCAGTGATTTTGGGATGAAAGGTTATTATCCATTCCCAATCTCTACGTTCAGCAATCTGATGTATTGTGTCATATAAGGCCTCTACCGAAGTTATACCCCGACTAAATGTAGGCGAATATAATATTGTAGTTTTACCTTCGTTCTGCAGAGTAGGTTCTGTAAAAAATGGATCAACCTTACACCAACCTGTTTCATAACATTTAAAGAAACCAAGCTTTTCTTCCAATTGCTTGAATACAGGTGTGCTGCTAGGACCTTGTGTACAATACAAGTCAAACCAATTTCGAATTGTAAAATGGTCATCCAGTACATTTCCCTTCTCACCACGTTTCCCTACTGCATACCCATGAAATACTGCGACCTTTATTCCAGGAAGAAAATGATAAATAAAGTTACCGCACGCAAAAATTGCAAGTGGGTCATAACTTTTTACGTCATCAATGTTTGCAAGCAAGACTTCAGTGTCATCAAGTAAATTTTCACACGTAGACTCTAGGTACCACGCAACGTCATCACCTCTCGCTCTTATCTCAGCTTGAAGTGGACGCAGAATTGAATATGCGTAGGGAAGAGACGCGAATAGTACGTAACGTTTAGCCATGTAAATTTCTTCTTAGCTTCTTTGTTTTGATAAGCGGATTTTCAAGTATAACTAACTTACCGTACTATTAGTATTATGAGCGCAACAAGACACTCATTGGTTAGTTGATTAGCTAATATGTTCATACTCAAAAGGAACGTTATAGATGAAGAACACTGTAGGTAGCTTTAAGGGCATTTTCCCATCAATAGATAAATCAGTATATATAGACGCTTCATGTCGAATTGTTGGTGATGTAAAAATTGAAAAAGATAGTAGCGTCTGGCCTTTAGTTGCTGCTCGAGGCGATGTAAACAAAATACGTATTGGCGCTCGCTCTAATATTCAAGACGGTAGTGTTTTGCACGTTACCCGTAAATCTGAGAAAAACCCTGATGGATTTCCGCTTATTATTGGGGATGACGTTACCGTTGGGCACAAATGTATGCTTCATGGTTGTCAGTTAGGCAACCGTATATTAGTAGGCATGGGCGCTATTGTCATGGATGGTGTTGTCGTTGAAGACGATGTGTTTATTGGCGCGGGTACATTAGTACCACCAAACAAGCGATTAGAGAGCGGTTTTCTTTACGTTGGAAACCCAATGCAGAAGAAGAGGCCGCTCAATGACGCTGAAATGGCGTTTTTAAAACAGTCTGCTGTTAATTATGTTGTGTTAAAAGATGAATACTTGGAAGAAGCGAACTAGTTTCGCTTCTCACTTTGCTCAACAATGTCACGAACTCGCTTAACAATATCAGAAGTGTCTGGGCGCTTTTGTGTCCATATATAGAACGCTTCAGCCGCTTGCTCAACCAGCATCCCTAACCCATCTATTTGCGTTTTAACACCTAGTTCAGCCGCATCTCTCATAAAACGCGTGGGTGAATTTTTATAAACCATGTCGTACACCACTTCACAGTGTTGTAAAACACCGTCATGCAAACTGCACGGCAACGCATTGCTTAAACTAGCTGCTGTTGAATTGATAATAATATGAGGTGCAATCGTTGCGATATCCTCAAGGGCCACTACGTCCACTTTAGGGTTTGAAGCAGCGCTTGCCACTTCTTCAGCTTTGGCTTTCGTTCTATTCGCAATAGTCAGTGTAGCAGCGCCCGCTTTTAATAACGGAGAAATGACGCCACGGGCTGCGCCGCCGGCTCCGATAAGTAACACGTGTTTATCTTTAATTTTCACGCCGCTATTTAGTAAATCATTGACTAGCCCCACACCATCTGTGTTGAACCCTAACAGCTCACCTCTGTCACCATTCATTAGTGTATTAACAGCTTGTGCGTCTTTAGCTGCTTGATCATCTACCTTTGCTAAGTTAAAGGCATCAAGCTTAAAAGGCATGGTGACATTGCAGCCTACAGCGCCTTCTTGAGCTAAAAACGCTTTGGCAGCTTCAACAAAACCATCTTCAGGCGCAAGTATCTTTTCATAAGAAATCTTTTCTCCGACCTGATCTGCAAACATCTGATGGATGGTTGGTGATAAACTCTGTGCAATAGGGTTGCCAAATACAGCGAATTTTTTCATGGGAATACGAGACTTATTTAATATAAAGAAGAAAAGCGATAATCGTGTTACGCAGAGTACACCATATGCGCGTATAGGTGGAGAGAAGAAAGTACGCGAATTGGCGAATACGTTTTACGACATAATGGAAACCGACCCATTAGCAAGCGAACTTTTGGCTCTTCACCCTCAACCGCTTGATAGAATTCGCAACGTGTTCTTTTTATATTTAAGTTTGTGGCTTGGCGGCCCAGATGATTATCAGCAGCAATTCGGCCACCCGCGACTTCGTGCACGCCACCTTCCTTATACCGTAACGCCAGAACTTAAAGCGCAGTGGATGTACTGTATGCGCAAGGCTATGTTTAAAACTGTCGATGATATAACGTTAGCGCAACAGCTACTTGAAGCACTTGACCAGCTTGCCAGCCATATGGTGAACACCAAATAAAAAAGCGCGTTGAAAGGAATAACCTTTAACGCGCAAGTCCCCTGTTACTGTCTACGCTCTTTGTGGCGTATAAAGTAGTACAATTACGAAAGCCTCAATTTTTGGGTGTTCGGCCTTAAAAGGTATAGCCTACCGATATGGTGTACACCCAAGGGTCTATTTCAATATCACTCACCTTACCTGCGGCATCACCAACCTTAAACGTGGCTTCAGTATCAATATCGATGAAACGTACTGATGCATTTACATGCCACTTTGTATCAATTTGGTAGTCCATACCCACTTGAGCTGATAAACCAAATGAGTTATCGAGTGATAGGTCGCTTAAGCCTGCATCCTCGTTTGCGCCAGTAAATTCCTCATCAAAGATAAAGGTGTAGTTAATACCCCCACCAATATATGGCTGAAAGGCTGAACTTGCATCGTTGAAGTAATAGTTAGCGGTGAGTGTTGGCGGTAAGTGAGTAACTTCACCAAGCTGATTTCCCGTACCTAACGGGTCGGCAACAGAGAAGTTCACGTCGTGCTTAAAGGGCGTTGCCGCAAGCAGTTCGATATTAATTTTATCAGTAATGAAGTATGCAACGTTCAAACCTAGCTGGGTATCGTTATCAATATTAAGGGCAACACCAAGATCATTGCCACCAGCGACGATGTTAGAAGTAGATTCGTCAGGAGCAACGGTAGTCAGACCGCCTCGAACAATCCAATCGCCCTGCTGATGAGCGCTAGCTAAAGGTGAAAGTGCAGCAAGGGTAAGACAAAGTGCAGATAAAGTGTGTTTGCGCATGATGTGTCTCTTTTGTGTTTAACTAAGATGGCGCTACTTTACGCCGTTAGCTAAACGAAACATTGATCCAGCGCAAAGTTAATAACCCACTGAAACACCAACGGTATTTGAAATTGATATAGATCAACAAGAAATGCCGCAGAGTGACTTCATGCGGCGTTTTTGTATGACTTTTTTATGCTTAAACCTTCTTTGGTGTAAGCCTGGATAAAGAAGTGATTGAATTGAACACTTTTTACCACGGAGTAGGTTTAAGCCAATCCGTAAGCTTAGCCTCAGCACTCCCTGGTGCCGGGGTATAGCAGTATTCCCACCGGGCCAACGGCGGCATAGACATTAAAATAGATTCCGTACGTCCACCGGTTTGCAAACCAAATAAGGTGCCACGGTCGAATACTAGATTAAATTCAACATAGCGACCTCTGCGATAAAGCTGAAAATCACGCTCTCTTTCGCCATAATCAGTTTGCTTGCGTCGCTCAACAATAGGGACATAAGCATCAATAAAACCATTGCCAACCGCCTGCATAAAAGCGAATGACTGCTCGAAGCCCCATTCATTAAGGTCGTCAAAGAACAACCCACCTACGCCGCGGGTTTCGTTGCGGTGTTTTAAGTAAAAGTACTCATCGCACCATTTTTTGTACTTGGGGTATACGTCTTCACCGAATGGCTTGCATAATTTCTTGGCTGTATCATGCCAATGCACCACGTCGTCTTTAAAGGGATAAAACGGCGTTAAATCAAAGCCACCGCCAAACCACCAGATAGGTGCTTCGCCCTCTTTTTCTGCAATAAAAAAGCGCACGTTTGCATGAGAGGTGGGAATATACGGGTTGTGGGGGTGAATAACTAAAGATACTCCCATTGCCTGAAAGTTTCGCCCTGCAAGCTCCGGACGATTAGCCGTAGCAGACGCTGGCATTTGACTGCCGAACACATGGGAAAAGTTTACGCCGCCTTGCTCTATCACCGCACCATTTTTAAGCACGCGAGAGCGTCCACCGCCCCCTTCTTCGCGCTGCCAACTGTCTTCAACAAACTGGCCCTTACCGTCGGCAAGTTCAAGGGTTTGGCAAATGGTATCTTGCAACCCTAGTAGATAGCTTTTTACTTGTTCTATTACTTCAGCGGCATTTTTACCGTCCAGTAACTCTGCTGATGTCATGCTCTTATTACCTCTGCTGTGTCACCATCGCGAATGGTACTGGGTTTAGTTGCTCCGCCTACTTTACCTTCTACATAAAATACAGAATCTGCAAACACGGCTTTGGCTTCGTCGGTGTCTGTCGCTGGCGGTTGCCCTGTTAGGTTAGCGCTGGTTGAAACAAGTGGCTTACCCAACTTATTGCACAGCGCTACAACCACAGGATGATTAGTTACGCGCACCGCTATTTTACTATGTTTGCCGGTTAACCAAACAGGCGCCGATGACGACTTAGGTAATAGCCAGGTGTTAGGGCCAGGCCAGCTTGAAAAAATATCGGTACGTCTATCGGGACGAATTGCATTGTCATCTACGTAGGGCAAAAGCTGGCTGTAATTAGCGGCAATTAATATTACGCCTTTTTCAACAGGCCTTTGTTTGATATCTAATAGTGCATTAACCGCTGCTTCGTTGTCAGGGTCACATCCTATACCCATTACCGCTTCGGTCGGATAAACAATTAAACGCCCCGCTTCGAAAGCGGCAACAACAGGGTCGACTTCAGATGCATTAGCCTCAACGGGGGTAAACGTATTTACGTTCCCATTTTGAGTATCAGACATGATTTTTGTTCTCTACGTATGATTACTTTTTGTAGCCACAAGTTGGCTGCGGGCACTGAATTTGCCCTTTTTTATCTATCAACACTGTCCATCCACAGTCTGGGCAGCTTTCATTTACAGGCGTGAAATTTAGCACATATCGGCATTGCGGATAATGGTTACACGCAAAAAACTGTTTGCCGTATTTATTGGTGCGTGAAATTAAATGCCCTTTCTTACACTTTGGGCAGTCAACTAAGGTGTCTTCTTTTTCTTTGATAGGCTCAATGTGATGGCATGAGGGAAAGTTGGTACAGCCTATGAACATGCCAAACCGACCCTTTTTAATGGCTAGATCGCAGGCGCACTTTGGGCAGGCCATACCGTCTAGCGTTTTAAGGACCGTGGTTTGGGTATCGTGAAGCGGTTTACTGAAATTACAATCAGGGTAGCCAGTACAGCCTAAAAACGGCCCTGATTTGCTGTTCTTAATATGAAGGGGCTTGCCACATTCGGGACAGTCTCCAAAATTATCTTCTAGAGCGTGCTCGTGAGCAGAAAAAAGTGAGTGGTCTATTTTAGACATGATGTAGACATAAAAGCCTCGAACGCGCTACCAGCTGGCAACGCATTTAGTTAAATACAGATTCGCGAACCTAAATTGCAGCTGGGCTACCGCATTAATGTAGTATGCCGTCTGGTTCTTCAAACAATAGGTCTTCCATTTGTGCGTAGGCTTTTTCTTTACCGGGTACATTAAATAGCACCATTAGCACAACCCATTTTAAATCTTCTAAACAGAATTCGCTGGAATCGATTTCCATTACGCGGTCTATCACCATTTCACGCGTAGATGCGTCTAATACGTTAACCTGCTCTAGAAACATTAAGAAACCACGACATTCCACATCTAAACGCATTTGTTCTTCGTGGGTATATATCCGGCTTAAGCTAGTGCTAATGCCTTTGCAAAAATACGGCTTGATGTCTGTTTCTTGCAATGCCGCTAACTTTTCTAACCATGCGAGGGCTTTATAAATCTCATCGTGATGGAAACCCGCGCGCACAAGTTCTTCCGTTAACTCGTCTTGATCAACACGAATTTCCGTTTCACTGTGAATGAAGTTTTCAAACAGATACATGAGGATATCGAACATATTATTTTCCCCTCAATTTAACGTAACCACCAGGGACAGCGGCTACTAAACCACGCAACTCATATTCTAATAGTGATGCCATTGCTTGCGATACAGATAAGGCATTGCGCTGCGCTATAACATCAATAGCGGTGATGTCATATTCCACACTAGCTAATAATTTATCAGTTGCCAAGCTATTCACCGCACTTTTTTCATTTTGTTCGCCAACATCAAAGCTCATTTGCTGAGGTTGAACCCCAATTTCCAAAAGAATATCGTTTACATTAGTTACTAACTTAGCACCTTGTTGGATTAACCAGTGACAACCTTCAGAGTAAGCGTGAAAGAGGCTACCAGGTACAGCGAATACATCTCGCCCCATATCTGCGGCCAAATTTGCAGTTATCAAGGTACCGCTTTTAATTTTTGCTTCCACAACCAAGGTTCCAAGTGAAAGTGCGGCAATAATTCGGTTACGCCGGGGAAAATGCCACGGCTTAGGCCCCTGCCCCGGGAAAAACTCTGTAACACTAACGCCGCCACTATCGTGTATTTCGTTATAAAGCTTACTGTTCTTTGCAGGGTATATTTTATCCGGCCCCGTACCCATAACAGCGATGGTACCTATACTGCCGGATATGGCGCCCACGTGAGCGGCGCTGTCTATGCCCATCGCCAAACCACTGGTAATGGCAATGCCATTGTTAGAGAGCCCCATTGCAAAGTCAGTCGCTATACGCTTTCCTTGAATACTCGCCCTTCTGCTGCCAACAATGGCTATTTGCGGTTGTTTTAGTAGCGCTTTACTTCCGGTAGCAAATAATACAAGCGGAGGGCTGTCTAGCTGCTTGAGTAACGGTGGATAGTCCGGTGAATCAAGGGTAATGACGTGCCTGTTTTCACTTACCTTCGCCCAATTCAACGCTGTGTCGATGTGCTTTTGTGTTATTTGATCAGTGAGTGTAGTGACCGTACTTCCCAAAGAAGAAGCTTGGCTTAAAAGTTCAATGGGAGAACATTGATGTTGCTCGAGCGCCTGTAACCACAGTTTAGGTGAAACACGCTGCGCAGAGGCTAGCGCTATCCATGCCGTTGCCGAGCTGTCTAAAGATGTAAATTGTGCGCTCATTGCCGCTCCTTACTAAGCGACAATGAGGCACTCGGAACG
This sequence comes from Alteromonas sp. G5_S2_22_S1, assembly GCF_054968525.1. Taxonomy (NCBI): domain Bacteria; kingdom Pseudomonadati; phylum Pseudomonadota; class Gammaproteobacteria; order Alteromonadales; family Alteromonadaceae; genus Alteromonas; species Alteromonas sp. G5_S2_22_S1. The sequence continues at coordinate 7,887 of NZ_JBQKUJ010000023.1, forward strand.
TTAAGGTTTAGCGACAATAAAGCCGCGCTTAATGCCTTTGTTCGCTCGTGTGATTAATCCGTAACTTGCCGCGTCAAATGTTTTGAATACCACAACTTCACCAACTTTAAGTGCGGGTTGCGACACTGTATCGATAAACCATTCACCACTTGTTTTTATGCCCGGTTCATCTACATAACGCGGACTTTCTTCATCTATGATGGCTGGACCTTGTGCGTAAACACCTAACACTGTTCCCGGTAAGACATCTGCCGCGCCCAAATCAAGGATAACAACGTCATACTTTCCTAACAGGTCGTGATCGTGTAGGTTTCCCACAACGGCCCCACGCTGAGACTTCGCAGGAACAAGTTCAAAGCTTTGCGGCTGTTTAAACCCACCAGCCATTAGCTTATCGCCGCGTTTAGCCTCTTGATTCGCATCATCAATAAAAAGCAGCATGGTGTCGTCTGCCTGACCTTTTTCTACTAAAGATGCCGTGGAAACATGGGTAACTTGTACGCCCAATATTTCTCCATCAAGGTTTTTAATAGTAGCGTGCTTTCTAATGACTCTATACTGGTCGTCAGTACTGAATTGCTGTTGACTTAGTACAAAGTCATCTGCAGCAAACCTTACGTTTCCGTCTTGGTTCCCTAACAGTTTCGGTAATGCCTGATAACTCTCTTCGTCTAGTAACATATGTTGTTTAATAAACGGCGATATGGTTGTCCAAGAAAGTACGTCTACAGGCTTTGGTTTTAACCGTTTGTCCGTTGAAGGTGACAGTTTGTAGCTAGGTTTATCTCGTTTTACCGATAAAACAGGCTGTCCGTCTATGTAGCCTACAACGATGACATCACCAGGATAAATCAAGTGAGGATTTTCAATTTGTGTGTTAGTGCGCCAAAGCTCTGGCCATAACCAAGGTTCATTCAAAAAAATGTTAGCAATGGCCCAGAGCGTATCACCACGTTTTACCGTGTAGGTTTCAGGTGCGGTATCTTTGAGTTGAAGTGCAAACGCTGGCAAAGACAGAATTGCACAAAGAAGGAGTGTTGCCCCGCGACGAGCGCTTATTAATCGCTTTTTCAAATTAACCACCTTCAAATTATTCACTATCACTTATTGTTGTTTTTTCAGACAATAGCACTATATCGGCATAAGTTCGTATTCTTATAGGGGTTCGGCAAAAAACTGCACGAATGCGCCCGATATACGTTAGAATAGTAACTTAATAAGCACTGTAAAGTGTGCTGGCAATTAGATCGTATATGTATTTATACAGCGAAAAGGTGAAGTAAGCGAGAAATGGCAATTTTAGACGTATTAAGTTTTCCTGATGAACGTCTTCGTACGGTAGCTAAGCCGGTAGAAGAAGTTAACGACGAAATTAAACAATTGGTATCGGATATGTTCGAAACCATGAAAGACGAGAACGGCATCGGCCTTGCGGCGACGCAGGTGAACCGTCATGTTCAAGTTGTTGTAATGGACGTATCGGAAGATCAAAACGAGCCACGTGTATTTATTAACCCAGAAATTACTCGCAAAGATGGCTCAACGATTAGTGAAGAAGGCTGTTTATCTGTTCCGGGTAATTACGCCAAAGTTGAGCGAGCAGAAGCGATTACGGTTAAAGCGTTAGATCAAAATGGCGAGGCATTCGAGCTAGACGCAGAAGGCCTACTTGCGATTTGTATTCAGCACGAGCTTGATCACTTAAAAGGTAAGCTGTTCATTGACTACCTTTCTCCGCTTAAGCGCCAACGTATTCGTAAGAAGCTTGAGAAAGAAGCGCGTCTTGCTGCGAAAGCCTAAGGAATAACGTGACAACTCCATTGAAAGTAATTTTTGCCGGTACACCGGATTTTGCAGCTAAGCATTTATCAGCCTTGCTTGATAGCGAGCATGAGGTATTTGCGGTTTACACACAGCCTGACAGACCCGCAGGGCGAGGCAAAAAGCTGACCGCCAGCCCAGTGAAAGTGCTGGCAGAAGAAAACGCTATTCCCGTTTATCAACCTCAATCACTTAAAGCCGAGGACGCACAAAAAGAATTAGCGGCTCTTAACGCGGATTTGATGGTAGTTGTTGCCTATGGCTTATTACTTCCCACGGCGGTACTTAATGCACCTAGGCTTGGCTGTATCAACGTACACGGCTCTATTTTGCCTAAATGGCGAGGCGCTGCCCCAATTCAACGCTCTATATGGGCGGGGGATGCCGAAACTGGCGTAACTATTATGCAAATGGATGAAGGCTTGGACACGGGTGACATGTTACACATTGCCACACTGCCCATTGCCAATGACGACACCAGCGCAACAATGTATGAAAAGTTAGCTACACTTGGCCCTAAAGCCTTAGTGGATGTGGTTAACGATTTCGAGAGTTATACCCCAACAAAACAAGACGATACCCAGGCAACCTACGCTAATAAGCTATCTAAAGAAGAAGCGTTAATTAGTTGGTCTGATGATGCTAAGCAAATTGAGCGCAACATTCGTGCATTTAACCCATGGCCGGTTGCTTGGATGCAAGTTGAAGATCAAAACGTAAAAGTGTGGTCTGCTGATGTAGTTACATTAGATAAAAACGTGAAGCCGGGCACGGTAATAAGCGCAGATAAAGCAGGCATCACTATTGCGACAGGACGAGACGCCCTTCGCATTACCTCTCTTCAAATACCTGGTAAAAAGGCGCTACCTGCAGCAGATGTTATTAATGCCCGCCAGTCGTGGTTTGAAGTTGGCCGTTGTATTAAACAAGCAGACTAAAAGTGAAACCATTACCCCTTCCCAAACAAAAGAACCTGCGTGCAGATTGCGCGTGGGTTATTTACCAAATCTTAGAGCAAGGCAAATCATCACGCGAATGTTTAGAGCGAGTTCAGCGTAGGCACAATGCACGCGATAACGCTTGGTTACAAGAAATGTCGTTAGGGGTAATGCGTCGCCTTCCTCTTTTACAACATTGGCTAAGAGCCCTATTAGATAGGCCCCTTAAAGGTAATAAGAAAGTAATAGAGCACCTTATCCTGCTTGGGTTATATCAGCTGAACTTTTCTCGGGTTAGCAACCACGCGGCCGTGGGAGAAACCGTAGCAGCGGCGTCTTATTTAAACGCCGCTGGCCTTAAAGGTTTAGTCAATGCCGTTTTGCGTAATTTTCAGCGTGAGAACCTTGCCGATAAACCCGTCGACGATGCTATTATCAATAGCGGCTTACCGAAGTGGCTTTATAAAGCGATAGAGCAAGCCTACGGTGCAGAGGCCGACAATGTGCGTGCCGAAACTAACGCAATGGCACCGATTTGGCTTCGAGTGAATAGGCAGCAGGTGAGTTTTAGCGCCTTTACCGAAGCACTTGATAAGGCAGAAGTAAAATACACGCTAAGTGAAAGCCACCGCGATGCAATCGTCCTTTCTCAACGCGAAGATATTACGGGCTTACCCGGGTTTGAAAAGGGTCACTTTGCCGTACAAGACGGCGCGGCCCAATTAGCGGCACATTATTTACAACCACAAGCTAATGAGCGCATTTTAGATTGCTGTGCCGCTCCGGGCGGAAAAACCGGTCACATTGTAGAGTGTGCTCCTGACACAGAGTACGTGTTAGCACTCGATGCTGATGCCACACGCCTTAAACGCGTAGAAGAAAATATGACGCGATTGCAGCATAAGGTAGACATTAGGCAAGGTGATGCAGCTAACCCTGAATCATGGTGGGACGGAAAACCCTTCGATAGAATTTTGTTAGACGCTCCCTGCTCTGCCACTGGTGTTATTCGTCGTCATCCAGATATTCGCTGGCTGCGTAAAGCAAATGACATAGATAACTTAGCACAGCTACAACGCCGCATCTTAGATACATTGTGGGGCTTATTGAAACCTGGCGGTACGCTGCTTTATGCCACCTGCTCTATTTTACCGAAAGAGAATATGGCGCAAATACAACAGTTCCTTGCTGACACGCCAGATGCGTCGCTATCTCCTATTTTAAAAACGGAAACACCAGACAAGCCAGGCCGTCAAATTACACCAGGTGAGCAACAAATGGATGGTTTCTACTATGCGAGGCTGGTAAAGTCACAAGACTGAGGGCTCACGCATTGTGCAGCGGTACAATGTAAGACCAGCAAGAAGACGAAGGCAAAATAATAACGATGAAAATCATCATTTTAGGGGCAGGCCAAGTAGGCGGTACGCTTGCTGAAAACTTAGTTGGTGAAAATAACGAAATTACCGTTATAGATTCAGACCCCACCATTCTACGGGCACTTCAAGACCGTCTAGATCTACAAGTAGTCACGGGTGTTGGTTCTCACCCTGACGTACTGCGTAAAGCAGGGGCAGAAGACGCTGACATGCTTATCGCCGTTACTAACAGTGACGAAAGTAACATGTTGGCGTGTCAGGTGGCCTACAGCTTATTTAAAACCCCCACAAAAATAGCCCGCGTACGCTCTGAACAATACATTATTTATCAAGAGCAGCTGTATAAGCAGCAAGATATTCCTGTCGACCATATCATTGCCCCCGAACAGCTAGTGACCAAAGCAATTAAGCGCCTTATCGATTATCCCGGCGCGCTTCAGGTAGTAGAGTTTGCTGAAGGCAAGGCAAGTTTGGTCGCGGTTAAAGCCTATTATGGTGGCCTGTTGGTAGGACATGCGCTATCAGCCCTGAAAGACCATATGCCTAACGTTGAGACCCGCGTGGCCGCCATCTATCGCCGCGGCCGCCCTATTCGACCACTGGGCACAACGGTTATAGAAGCGGATGACGAAGTCTTCTTCATTGCAGCGACCAAACATATCCGCGCGGTAATGAGTGAACTACAAAAATTAGAGTCTAGCTATAAGCGCGTCATGATAGCGGGCGGTGGTTTAATTGGTGCAGGACTGGCTAAGCAGCTCGAGCACAACCACAATGTAAAACTTATCGAATACAGCCCTGAACGGGCTAAATACCTTTCTGCTAACTTAGATAAAACCATTGTTTTCAGTGGCGATGCCTCTGACCCTGAGCTACTCAGCGAGGAAAATATCGAACAGGTAGATGCGTTTATCGCGGTTACCAATGACGATGAAGCGAATATTATGTCGGCCATGCTGGCCAAGCGTATGGGTGCACAGAAAGCCATGGTGCTTATCCAACGCAGCGCTTACGTGGATTTAGTTCAAGGTGGCGAAATCGACATTGCGTTTTCACCCCAGCAAGCCACTATATCGGCCCTGCTTACTCACGTACGTCGTGGTGACATTGTGAATGTTTACTCGTTGCGCAGGGGCGCTGCTGAAGCCATTGAGGCCATCGCGCACGGCGATGAAAACACCTCTAAAGTGGTGGGCAGACAAATTGGTGATATTAAACTGCCACCGGGTACTACCATTGGCGCTATCGTTCGCGATGAACAGGTTATTATTGCTCATAGCGATACCAAGATAGAAGCTAACGATCACGTTATTCTGTTTTTGGTAGATAAGAAGTATATCAACGACGTGGAAAAGCTCTTCCAACCGAGCGCGTTTTTCTTTGGCTGACACGCCATAGCCTCACCGTAGGGCTTACGCTGCGCAACCTAAGTCGCAGTTTGAGCACAGAAAATTAAACACAAAGGGCGATAGTTGAAGTTATCGCCCTTTCTAGTTTAATAAACCGATAATTTTAGCGTGTACCGCGAATGTATTAGCTGCGCCAAAAGGTAGGCGAGAACAGTACAAGAAGCGAGAATACTTCTAAACGACCAAACACCATACCGGTAACCAAAATCCACTTTCCGGCGTCGGTTACATCGGCATAGTTTGCCGCCACACTGCCTAAGCCTGGGCCTAGGTTGTTCAACATTGCCGCCGTTGCGGTAAACGCACTTAAGTTATCAAGACCAGTAGCGATAAGGCCAATCATAAGCACAACAAATACCACAGCATAGGCTGAGAAAAACCCCCAAACAGCCTCTACTACTCTATCGGGCATGGCACGGTCGCCAAACTTAACGCTGTACACGGCTTTAGGATGAATGAGCCTATCGACTTCACGTTTACCTTGTAAGAACAAGAGGCAAACCCTTACAACCTTCAACCCGCCGCCTGTCGAGCTTGCGCAGCCCCCGATAAAGCTTGAGAATATTAGCATTATCGGCAAAAACGTTGGCCATATTGAAAAGTCAGTGGTAGCGAAACCTGCTGTAGTGCTTATCGATACCGCTTGGATCATGGCTTGATCTAAAGCCTGCTCGGCGGAAGTGTAATAACCTGACAATGTCAGCACTAAGAAACAAATGCCAATAAGTGAAGCCTGAATAATAAAGAACGCTTTAAACTCAGGGTCTTTGAAATACCCTTTAACGGAACGAGAACTCACCGCGGCATAGTGCAACGAGAAATTAAGGGCGGCGATAAGTAGAAATACCGTACACACTACGTTGACCATGGGGCTATTAAAATAACCCAAGCTCGCGTCGTGGTTAGAAAAGCCGCCAATGGCGACGGTAGAGAACGCATGACAAATAGAATCGAACACATTCATACCCGCGAGCCAATAAGCACCTGCACACGCAATAGTAATTGATAAATAGATATACCAAAGGTGCTTTGCGGTGTCGGCAATACGCGGCGTCATTTTGTTATCTTTTACAGGGCCCGGCGTTTCAGCGCGGTAAAGCTGCATGCCACCCACACCTAGAATTGGCAAAATAGCGACAGCGAGTACGATGATACCCATCCCGCCTAGCCACTGAAGCTGCTGGCGATAAAACTGTACAGAATGGGGCAGAAAGTCTATCCCTTCTATAACTGTTGCCCCAGTGGTGGTAAGGCCTGAAAACGACTCAAAAAATGCGTCGGTCACTGTCATGCTCGGCTGCTCGAGCAAGATAAGCGGAATTGCACCTACACTTGCCAGTACTGACCAAAACAGCGCCACGATAAGAAACCCTTCTCGTGCTCTTAAGTCACTTTTCTCCAAGCGGTTGGGATACCATAACGCCATGCCTCCTATAACACACAATATAAAGGCCAGGGTAAAAGGTAAGCCACTGCCATCTTGATAAATCAACGACACAATAGCCGGTGGGATCATGGTTACGCTAAAAAGCGCGATTAATAACCCAAGTATTCGTATGATGGCACGGTAGTGCATTGTTCGTTATGCCTTTGTTTTTATAGTAGCGCAGTGTTAAAAAGTGCATTTATGGACACGCTAAAATGCTATTCGTAAAACGCGAATGCTTGAATATTGCGTATAGGATTTTGATTATAGGACTATAATGAATGTGGGGAAACCTTTGTATCCCCACATCGCGAAACAAAAATAAACCGTACTTGTCGCTATTTCATTGCTAATACGGTTTTAACCATTTTAGTGATGCTGCTATGGGCTTGAGAAACACTTTCAGCTAACATATAAGCAGGGGTGGTGACAAGTTTGGCATCATTATCAACGACCACTTCATCTACTTTACAATCTACGTGTGATGCACCTAACGCATTGACACCATTAGCCGTGCCCTCATCGTTACCAATAGTCAGCTTTACGTGGTTACCGTATACCTTGGCAGCCAATACTGGAGCAATACAGGCATAGGCGGCTGGCTTTTTCGCCTGAGCAAAGGACTTGCACACATTTAACACGTCCTCATTAAACGAGCAGTTTTCGCCGTCTACCGCGAATGTACAAAGGTTCTTAGCGGCACCAAAGCCACCTGGCACAATTAGCGTGTCGAATGCGTTTACATCGCACTCAGTGACGGGCTTGATGTCACCCCGCGCCACGCGCGCAGACTCTACAAGTACGTTTCGAGTCTCGCCTTCTGATACTTCACCGGTTAAATGATTTACCACGTGTAATTGCTCTACATCTGGTGCAAAACACGTATAGGTTGCCCCTTCTTGTTCGATGGCTAGAAGCGTTAATACGGATTCATGCAATTCAGCTCCGTCGAACACCCCACTACCACTTAAAATAACGGCTACTTTTTTCATATTGTCCTCCTAGACGCGATACCATCTACTTATTCAAAATTTGGCTATTAATCACACAACTGTTCAAAAAAAGTTCTTAATAAATCGTGTATACATTGTTAATGGTTATGCTACATTACTTGACCAACTTGGTTAAACCAAAAATAAACGTACACCAAGTTATCCACACAAAATGGAATGTTTAGTAGCAGGTACGCTGTTTTCACACCTTAGGCTCATTCCCTTATTTTTCTTGATTTGAAAGGCGATCTTTAACTTGACAAAGATCGCCACGATCGTCGTGCGCCAAACTTTAGATCACAAAGTTATCCACAGGCAGATTGCGATCGCATATTGTCCTTAATGTGCCTTCATGATATGGCGATCAGCGCTAGTCTGTGGCATCCTTGCGCTCATATTGTATCTCGGAAAATCGCTATCTATGCCTGATTCTAAAAAGCCGCCATTTATTCTTGTTGATGGATCGTCTTATCTCTTTCGTGCTTTTCACGGTCTACCACCTTTAACCAACTCAAAAGGTCAAGACACCGGCGCTATTTACGGCGTTGTAAATATGCTCAAGAGCCTGATCAAACAATATAACCCAACTCACATGGCGGTTATTTTTGACGCTAAAGGCAAAACCTTTCGCGACGATATTTATAAAGAATATAAAGCTAACCGCCCGCCTATGCCGGAAGAGCTAAGAAGTCAGATCGCGCCCTTACACACGATTATCAAAGCGATGGGTCTACCGGTTATTGTTGAGTCGGGTGTGGAAGCTGATGATGTTATTGGTACATTAGCAAAGCACGCCACAGAAAAAGGGATCGATACACTTATCAGTACGGGCGACAAAGATATGGCTCAACTGGTGAACAAGCATGTCACACTAATCAATACCATGACTAACCAGCTTATGGATGTGGAAGGTGTAAATACTAAATTCGGTATCCCTCCTGAACTTGTGATCGACTTTCTCGCGCTTAAAGGCGACAAGGTTGATAACATCCCAGGCGTGCCAGGGGTTGGTGATAAAAGCGCTCAAGCACTATTAAACGGTATCGGCGGTATTGACGATATATATAAGAATTTAGACAAGATCGCCGACCTTTCATTTAGAGGCAGTAAGTCGATGGCTGCTAAAATGGAAGAGTATGAAGAACAGGCCCGCCTTTCTTACACCCTCGCCACGATTAGTATCGATCTGGAATTGGACTACGATGTCGAAACGCTAATGCCTTGCCAAGCCGACAATGAACAACTTCATGATCTATTTGCCGAATACGAGTTTAAGCGTTGGCACGCTGAAGTGAGTGCTTTGTTAGCAGGCGGCGATACATCTAGTGCTACAGAATCCACAAGCGCTGAAAGCAGCGACTCTACGCAAACGAGTGAATCTGCGACATCTGGCGATATTGATAAGTCTAAGTATGAGACCGTGCTAGATGAAGAAACATTTAATACTTGGCTTGGCAAATTGCAAAAAGCACAGCTCATTGCGTTTGATACTGAAACGACCAGCCTTAATTATATGGATGCAGAGCTTGTTGGCGTCTCATTTTGTATTGAAGAAGGTGAGGCTGCCTATGTACCTGTAGCGCATGATTACCCAGATGCTCCGACACAGTTATCTCGCGAGTTTGTATTAGATGCACTTAAGCCTATTTTAGAATCGAGCAATATCATTAAAGTAGGTCAGCATATCAAATACGATAAAAACGTATTGGCAAACTACGATATTACGTTGAACGGTATTGGCTTTGACACCATGCTTGAGAGTTATGTGCTTAACAGCACTGCACAACGTCACGACATGGACTCCCTTGCTCTTGCCTATCTCGGCCACAAAACCATTCACTTTGAAGACATTGCCGGTAAAGGGGCGAAGCAACTTACGTTTAACCAAATTGCTCTTGAGGAAGCTGGGCCGTATGCTGCTGAAGATGCGGATATTACGCTTCGCTTGCACAATACAATATGGGCTAAGCTGAAAGAAATTCCAGAGCTTAAGAACTTGTTAATTGATGTAGAAGTGCCCCTTGCTTGCGTACTGTCGCGAATGGAGCAAGAAGGGGTATTAATTGATAGTCAAAGATTGAGTCAGCAAAGCCAAGATCTTGCCGCCCGTATCGCTGAGCTGGAAAAAGAAGTCCATGAAGAAGCCGGCGAACCATTTAACCTTGGTTCAACAAAGCAGCTTCAACATATTCTATTTGAAAAGATGTCGCTGCCCATAATAAAGAAAACGCCTAAAGGCGCGCCATCAACGTCTGAAGACGTGCTACAGGAGCTTGCCCTTGAATACCCGCTTCCCAAGAAAATTATGGAATACCGGGGATTAACCAAGTTGAAAAATACCTACACCGATAAGCTTCCAAAGATGATCAATCATCGAACAGGCCGTGTCCACACATCTTACCATCAGGCCATAACAGCGACCGGAAGACTCTCTTCTACCGATCCGAATTTACAAAACATCCCTATTCGCAACGAAGAAGGCCGTCGTGTACGCCAAGCCTTTGTTCCCCGTAAAGGAAACAAGTTTGTTGCTGCCGATTACTCGCAAATTGAACTGCGCATTATGGCTCATCTGTCAGGGGATAAAGGTCTGTTAGATGCGTTTGCACATGGCAAAGATATACATAAAGCCACCGCATCAGAGGTATTTGGGGTGCCGCTTGACGAAGTAACAACCGAACAGCGACGTAGCGCTAAGGCCATTAACTTTGGCCTTATTTACGGCATGAGTGCATTTGGGTTGGCTAAGCAATTAAATATTCCCCGTAATGAAGCCCAGAAATACATGGATCTTTACTTCGAACGTTACCCTGGTGTACTTGAATATATGGACTCAACCCGCGAGAGTGCAAAAGAAAAAGGCTATGTTGAAACGGTATTTGGCCGACGTCTTTACCTGCCAGATATTAAAGCAAGCAATGGTGCCCGTAGAAAAGGCGCAGAACGCGCCGCTATCAATGCGCCTATGCAGGGTACAGCCGCAGACATCATTAAAATGGCTATGATCAAAGTGGATGACTGGATTTCAAAGAATGCCGCAGACGATGTCACTATGATGATGCAAGTGCACGATGAGTTAGTGTTCGAAATAAAAGAAGATAAAGTCGATAGCTATGTGAAGACCATCAACACGCTTATGGAAAGCGCTGCAACGCTTAATGTACCGCTTGTTGTTGAAGCGGGTGTTGGTGAAAACTGGGACGAAGCGCACTAGTTTAGTAATTAGATTACAGTTTTATCGTTAAAAGGCAGCGTAATTTCATTAATTTTGGTAATTTAATTACATAACGCTCTTGCCTTTTCTGTGCTTTGTTGTAATATTACGCATGTAGGGTACAGAGGTGAGAAAGCTGTTTTCAAACCTTTGCTTTAACCCCGACAGTTTTGTCGGGGTTTTTTTATGTCTGAAGAAAATAAATAATCATTAATTATCAACAGTTTAAATAAAAACAAAGAAATAATTTAGATTTTTCTGAACTTCTTCACTTTTAGCTACTCTATATCTTCGGTTTTTATGTGTTTTCTCTCAGTTTACGCCTCGCACTATGCGAGGCGTTCTTTTTTCTAACACAGCAATTTGTGACATCATCTCAAGCGCTAATCTTGTCCCTCGACAACAGCCCCCTCTTCATCACTTTTTTTGTCTAGCCCGAACCATCCATCTAGAATACGTTCAAGTTCTGGTAAACCGTGTTTATTTAATGAAGAGAAAGTCTGAACCGTGACATCCCCCATAAACGCAAGTGCTGCTTCTTGTGCCATAAGCAGCTGCGCCTTACGCTTACCACTTTTTAATTTGTCGGCTTTAGTTAATAGCGCTAACACTGGAATATTCGACTCTACAGCCCAGTGAATCAAGTCTTGGTCTAGGTCTTTAAAAGGATGGCGGATGTCCATTAATACGACTAACCCTTTAAGCGACTTACGCTTTTGTAGGTATTCGCCCAACGACGCCTGCCACTTCTTTTTCATCGCGACAGGGACTTTTGCAAACCCATAGCCAGGTAAGTCAACTAAACGCAGTTCTTCTTCTAATTCAAACACGTTGATTAACTGTGTACGGCCAGGGGTTTTACTGGTTCTTGCCAAATTTCGTTGGCGCGTTAACGTATTTAGTGCGCTTGATTTTCCCGCATTTGAGCGGCCGGCAAACGCTACTTCAATTCCGGTATCGTTCTTCAAGTGACGAATATCAGGTGCACTCGTAAAGAACTTTGCTTTGGTGTAATACGACATCTAGACTTACCTCCACATGCGTCTCAACCTTCGGTTTACAGTTTTTTAATGAATAAACCAACTAAAAACCATAGTTTTATCATGGAATAGGTTTTTCTGACGCGTTAAATGTGTAAAATACGCATGATATCACGTATATCACGCTAGCCGTTGGATCCATTTAAGAGATTTATTATGAAAAAACTGTGTTTGTTGGTATGTATGTCTTTAGGTTTAAGCGCAACTGCGATAGCAGAAGGCGACGCCGAGGCAGGTAAAGCGAAATCTGCAGTCTGTGCAGCCTGTCATGGCCCTGATGGCAATAGCATGATTGACATGAACCCTAAGCTTGCTGGCCAACATGAGAAGTACATTGTTAAGCAATTAACCGAATTTAAACTTGCTTCACAAACAGGTGGTGAAGAAGGACGCAACAATGCTGTGATGAATGGTATGGCTGCCCCACTTTCAGAGCAAGACATGAAAGATTTAGCTGCTTACTTTTCTAGCCAAGAGCCTAAAGCGGGTGAGACACCAGAACAATACGTTGAAGCGGGTCGAGCACTTTATCAAGGCGGCGATGAGTCTAGAGGCGTAACAGCGTGTATTGCATGCCACGGTCCGAAAGGTAACGGCATGGGCTTAGCAGGTTTCCCTGATATTAGTGGGCAACACGCTACCTACACGGCTTCACAGTTAAAAGCATTCCGTTCAGGCCAACGTCATAACGACATGAATGGCATGATGCGTGATATTGCGATGAAATTAACTGACGAAGATATCGAAATTTTATCTAATTATATTGCGGGCTTACACTAAGACGCAGCCTGTTTACACATTGTTGTTAAATATTTGTTACCAAAAAAATTGTATTTTAAAATTATTCGTGTAATCTAACGGCGTAGTTTGTAGGTGCCTTTGAAAAGCTACAAACTAAATAACAAGAATAATAATAAAAATGCAGCATGGAAGACGGGATAAAGAGCCACGAGGGCCAAAAACAACAATACAGCTCTGCGAACAATAAAAATAAGGGGAGCATAGCTAGGGAAGCCAGCTACACATAGAAGTGTATAACGGGAGAGGTGTCATCTGACACTCAATCAATGTAAGGTGATGGTGAAAGCCATCACCTTTTTCTTTTTTCAGCGCTTTAATATTCACGTTTCCTATGACTTGCCCTTTATGCCAAAGCCCTCACGCATCTCATTATCACACCGATAAGAAACGCGATTATTTTCAGTGTAGTCGGTGCGAGCTTGTTTATGTGGGCCCTGCCTATTTGCCCTCTAAAGAACGCGAAAAGCAAGAGTACGATCTTCATGAAAACAGTTTTGAAGATGTCGGCTATAGAAAGTTTTTACGAAAGGTTTTAACGCCACTTACACCTTATATTGATGCCCATGAGTCTGGCACACTAAAAGGCTTAGATTTCGGCTGTGGCCCTGCTCCTGTACTCGCGGCGATGCTAACAGAACAAGGCGTTCAAATGAGTACGTATGACCCGTTTTACGCCAACACGTCCGATGCGTTATCACACACATATAATATTGTTACATGTACAGAAGCCATCGAACATTTTCATGCTCCCCACAAGGAATGGGCCTTGCTCAATTCGCTTTTGGCACCAAAGGGTATACTTGCCATTATGACGAAGCGCGTTTTAGATAAAGCGCGGTTTGAAAATTGGCATTATAAAAACGATATTACCCACGTCAGTTTTTTCAGTGAGGCAACCTTCAGATTTTTAGGGCAAAGAGACGGCTTAGACGTGGCCTTCCCCGCTGACGATGTTGTTTTACTAAAAAAGATTTAGAACAGAAACGTCTACAAGTAAGCTTCACCCGTATTGATTTTATATAGCTAACCCAAAGATCGATACGTAGATACGAATTCGCGCTATAATAGCGCTGTTTTTTCACTCTCTTTGTTATTTGGAAATTATGGCACGTTCAAAGAAATCTCGTAAAGTCGGCCTCATCGGCGTTCGTAAAGATCCAGACTTTAAACCTAGCGAAAACCGTAAATCAGACTCGCCTCGCCCTAAAAAACATAAGGGCAAGCCCGCTGGTAACCGCCACAATGTTGAACAGAAAAAAGTGACGGGCAAAAAGAGTGCAGAGAATAAAGACCCTCGCCATGGCAGCAAAAAGCCAATCCAGCTTGTTAAAACGGTAACGCCTACTCCAGTACAGAAGAAAAAGTTTGCTACGCCAGCACAAGAACTCGCAGCTCTTGAAGCAGATCAACGCCTAACGGACTTACTTGACAAGCTAGATGATGACAAGACCTTAACCCGTGAGCAACAAGCTTATGTGGATGAGAAAATGGCGCGCCACCGTATATTGTGCGACCTACTAGGCATAGTAGAAGAAGATGATGAAGACGACGATATGGATCCGTTTGACGATTTAGACGCTATTAACATCGACGACTTTAAGCATTAATAATTACGGGAAAGAGTCATGCTTTGGGCAGTACTTTCAGGCATTGCGCTACTAATCATTCTTGGGCTTGGGTTTTACGCAGGCAAGCTGCTGTTTTTATTGAATCAACAGAAGAAACGACAGGAAGCCGCAAGGCAGTCTCGGATTGTCAATATCACCGACAGCGTCATTGTAATAGCCAAAGCAATGGACCAGCAACAGTGCGACCTTTCAGAAGGTGTGATCCGCATTGTAAACTTGCTTAATGCACTGCCGATTAGTTCGCCACCCGATTTTAAAGCGCAGTATCCTCATATTCATGCGCTTTTTACAGAAGTAAGTGGCTTCGCTATTTTAGAAGAGAGGCAACAACTTCCTAAAAGCGAGCGCCGAAAGCAGGATATTGCCAGAGAGCAAATCGAGTCGGAATATGAGTCAAAAGTGTTAGAAGAACTTCCTGCTTTGCAGTCCTATTGTGGAAGCTTGTTGGCGGCTCAGAACGGCTAGTATTAGAGCGACAGTAATAGAAGAAGATTTAGGCTGAGTACTTAGTGTGCTCGGCCTTTTTTATTTGAATTGTACTTTTTGCGCGTTTACTCCACTGCCAGTTCGCAGGTACGTTCGTAACAATGACAGCTAATTTCATGGTCATTCACCATACCTACCGCCTGCATAAACGCATAGCAAATTGTTTCGCCAACAAAATTAAACCCCTGCTTTTTTAACGCTTTTGACATGGCTTTTGATTCATCGGTCGAGGTAGGCGCTTGCTTAAAGTCTTCCCACCTATTGATAACGGTGCGCCCGTCTGTGAACTGCCAAATAAATTCACTAAATGGCTGCGTTTGTTCTATAGCGAGAAAGCCTTTAGCATTTCGGATGATCGACGCAATTTTTAATCGATTGCGAATAATACCTTTATCTTGCATAAGTCGCTCGATATCAGATTCGCCCATTACGGCAATCTTTTCTGGGTTAAATTGATGAAAAGCGTTCTCAAAGTTTTGCTGCTTTTTAAGAATTGTTAACCAAGACAACCCCGCCTGCTGACCGTCTAAACATAACTTTGTAAACAATGCTCGACTGTCTAATTCGGGGACGCCCCACTCAGTGTCATGATAAGCGAGATAAGTGGGGTCATTACTCACCCATCCACACCGGTGTAGCGGCTGCTTTTTCTCTATTTTTGTCTGATCACCCATGGTTAAAAATTAAATCCTTGTTGTGAAGCGGCATATTACCCTTATTCAACCCGTTTTTTCACGGTTTACACCTACATACTATGCCTGACAAATTGTATACTATCCCACCTTTATTTAAGTCAGATAACTAATAAGCAGCGGATGTATGCAGAAATACGATATTAAGACCTTTCAAGGGTTGATCCTTGCGCTTCAAGATTATTGGGCGCGTCAGGGCTGCGTTATTATTCAGCCTCTGGATATGGAAGTGGGTGCAGGAACTTTCCACCCGATGACGTTCCTACGTTCTTTAGGTCCAGAGCCTATGAGTAGCGCTTATGTTCAACCGTGTCGCCGACCTACTGATGGTCGTTACGGCGAGAACCCAAACCGCTTACAACATTACTATCAGTTTCAAGTAATGCTTAAGCCTTCGCCTGATAATATTCAGGAGTTGTACTTGGGCTCTTTGAAAGAGTTAGGTTTCGATCCGCTAGTTCACGACATACGCTTCGTTGAAGACAACTGGGAATCGCCAACGCTAGGTGCGTGGGGACTAGGTTGGGAAGTATGGCTAAACGGTATGGAAGTGACCCAGTTTACTTACTTCCAGCAAGTAGGCGGCATTGAATGTAAGCCTGTTACCGGTGAAATTACCTATGGCCTAGAACGATTGGCTATGTATGTTCAAGGCGTAGATAGCATTTACGATCTTGTATGGACTGACGGTCCGATGGGTAAAGTAACCTACGGTGACGTATTCCACCAAAATGAAGTAGAGCAATCGACGTATAACTTTGAGCACGCCAATGTGGAAGCGTTGTTTAGAACCTTCGACGAATGCGAAGCGGAAAGCAAAAAGCTGATAGAAAACAGTCTTCCACTTCCTGCTTATGAACAGGTAATGAAAGCGTCCCACGCGTTTAACCTTTTAGATGCACGACACGCTATCTCTGTTACTGAGCGCCAGCGCTATATTCTTCGCGTAAGAACACTCGCTAAAGCGTGTGCAGAAAGTTATTACCAAGCGCGTGAAGCTTTAGGCTTCCCACTATGTAACAAGGAGGCATAAGCGTGCGTACTGAAAATTGTTTAGTTGAATTAGGTACTGAAGAGTTACCACCAAAAGCACTTAAGTCTTTGGGCGAAGCCTTCGCCACACAATTTGAAGCAGCACTTAGCCAAGCTGACTTAAGCTTTGACTCAGTTAGCTGGTTTGCAGCCCCTCGCCGCTTAGCGGTTTACGTTTCAGGTCTTGCTGAAGGTCAGGCTGACAAAGTGGTTGAAAAACGCGGCCCAGCAGTATCTGCGGCATTTGACGCTGATGGCAACCCCACTAAGGCAGCTCAAGGTTGGGCACGCGGTAACGGTATAGACGTTTCTGACGCAGAGCGTTTGGTTACGGATAAAGGTGAATGGCTTCTTCATAAAGCACATGTGCCTGGTCAAACTATTGCTGAGCTGTTAGAAGGGTTAATTAACCAAGCGGTAAGCAAGCTACCTATTCCAAAGCCTATGCGCTGGGGTAACTACAACACTCAGTTTATTCGCCCTGTGCACACCCTTTGTGTGCTTTATGGAAGCGAAGTGGTTAACGTTTCAGTATTGGGCCTAACAAGCGGCCGCGTTGTACAAGGTCATCGATTCCACGGCGAAGGTCGTTTTGAGCTTGATCATGCTGACAACTACGCCTCTGCATTAGAGAAACAATATGTGTTGGCAGATTTTGAAGCGCGTAAAGATAAAGTACGCCAGCAACTTGAAGACGCAGCCAAAAACTTATCGCTTAAGCCAGATTACGACGAAGAACTGCTGGAAGAAATTGCTTCCCTGGTAGAGTGGCCTGTAGTGCTGCAAGCAGGATTCGATAAGGGTTTCTTAGAAGTGCCGAAAGAAGCACTTATCTACACAATGAAGGACGACCAGAAGTATGTGCCGCTGCTTGATAGTGATGGCGCACTTTCTAACACTTTCTTGTTTGTGACGAATATTGAAAGCCATGACGCATCTCAAGTTATCTCAGGTAATGAGAAGGTTATCCGCCCTCGCCTTGCCGATGCAGAGTTCTTCTTTAACAGCGATAAAAAGACAACGCTAGAAAGCCGCCTTGAAAGCTTAGAAACCGTGTTATTCCAAAAGCAGCTTGGAACGCTTAAAGAAAAGTCTGAACGTATTTCTGCCCTATCGGCGTTTATCGCTTCGCAAATAGATGCGAATGAAACACAAGCAGCACGAGCTGGTCTTCTAGCTAAAACCGACTTAATGTCGAACATGGTTATGGAGTTTCCAGACGTTCAGGGCGTTATGGGTAAATACTATGCGTTAAACGACGGTGAAGATGCACCTGTTGCTGAAGCGCTGTACGAACAATACATGCCGCGTTTTGCTGGCGACGCCCTTCCTAGTTCTGGCGTAAGCGCATCAGTAGCCCTTGCTGACAAACTTGATACACTAGTTGGTATATTCGGTATTGGCCAGCTGCCAAAAGGTGATAAAGACCCGTTTGCACTTCGTCGTGCAGCTATTGGTGTTCTGCGTATTGTTACCGAGCTATCACTGCCATTAGACCTTGAAACGCTTGTAAGTAAAGCTATTGACGTTTACGGCGATAAGTTAACAAATGCTGAAACACAAACGCAGGTTGTTGATTTTGTATTAGGTCGCTTCAATGCCCTCCTACAAGATCAAGCTATCGCCATTGATGTTATTCAAGCCGTAGCAGCCCGTCGCCCTACTAAGCCATCTGATTATCTAGCTCGTGTCCATGCGGTTGATAAATTCAAGGCATTAGAAGAGGCAGAGGCGTTAGCTGCCGCTAACAAACGCGTAGCAAATATTCTTGCTAAGCAGAACGTCGAAGTAACAGCAACTGTCAATATTGATGAATCACTGTTGGCTGAAGACGCTGAAAAAGCGCTTTACGTTGAGCTAAAAGCCGCCCAGAAAGAAGTCGAAATTGCCGTTCCTTCACAGGACTACACGCGTATTCTTACCACGCTTGCAACCTTACGAAATGTAATCGATAACTTCTTTGATAACGTAATGGTTATGGCAGATGACGAAGCAGTTAAACATAACCGACTTGCTTTGCTATCGCTTTTAAGGCAACTTTTCCTTACTACCGCGGACATCTCAATTCTCGCGAAGTCGTAGGCTAGTAAAGTTTTTGCGGTTATTCACCGCTTAGAACATAAAGCCCAGCCTTAGTTGTTGGGCTTTTTTATAGATGGAGACGCTGTGAAAAAGTTATTAACTATTGCTTCTATGTGTATGGCACTTTCAGCATGCTCTAGCAGTGGAAGTTTTAAAATTCCAGAAATAGCACCGGAAGTGCCACGCATTCAATTTGAAAACATGTTTTTAAGAGGCGTGTTTAACTGGTGGGAGGCTGACCCAAGCTACAAGCTTCAACGTTCAAATTCAGGTTGGACAGTAGACGTTGAACTCATAGCAGACGGGCAACCTTATGACTTCAGGTTATCTGATGCAAGATGGACGCCCTCACAGAGCTGTGGAGGCAAATATAAAGGCCAGCCTGTAATGCTAGGCTCTACCGCTTATTTAGTCTGTGAGCAAGGCTCAGAGAACTTACAATTTACTCCCTCTACTACAGGTACTTATCGCTTTACTGTAAACCCTGCTAGTGCGGGAGAAGTTGCATTGGTAGTGTCTAAACTCTAAAGTAGCTATAAATTTGGCTAAACACCTACTGCGAGAAAGGCAATTTATTATTAACCTTTCTCGCAGCAAGTTTTAAAAAAAACTCCATTTCAAGTTCGCCTAGCATCATTGTCCCGTTATCGCTTGTTTAGATTGAGCGGAACCCATTTCGTCACGCAAAAAAAAACGACCCTGTCGGGTCGCCTTTGAAAAAGATTTCTATCAGGTAATGCTACACGTCTAGGTTTTCTACCTTTAACGCATTTGCTTCGATAAACTCTCTACGAGGCTCTACTTGGTCGCCCATTAACGTTGTAAACAGCTGGTCACAACCAATGGCATCTTCAATGGTAACTTGAAGCATGCGGCGACCTTCTGGGTCCATCGTCGTTTCCCAAAGCTGCTCCGGGTTCATCTCGCCTAACCCTTTATAGCGCTGAATGTATTGACCACGTTTTGCTTCATTCATTAACCACTCTAAAGCGTCTTTGAAAGACTCTACTGGCTGTTTACGTTCACCACGCTTAATGTAAGCGTCTACCCCCATCATGTCATTAATAGCTAAGTTAAGCTCTTTCAGACGCTGGTACTCAGACGACTCAATGAATTCATGGTCGATAATATACTCATAATCGATACCGTGCATACGCATGATGATCGTGATGTAGTATTCGCTCAGCTCAGCATCAGTACGAATTTCATAACGGTATGTAGCACCATCATTTTCACGTTCTGTTAACTGTTCAACGAAGTGTTTTGCTACGTGCTCTAGAGCCGCTTCGTCTTTTAAGTCTTCTAGATTTAGCGTAGGCGTGTACAGCATACGGTAAAGAATTGCTGAAGGCATCTTGCGCTTCATACGCGCAATCATTTTCTCTACTGACTGATATTGCTTAACTAGGTTTTCTAGCCCTACACCACTGATGCCTGGGTCCTCATCACTGGTGTGCAAAGATGCGCCATCAATTGCAATACCTGTTAGGTAATTAGTCAAAGCATCGTCGTCTTTTAGATACTGCTCTTGCTTACCTTTCTTCACTTTATAAAGCGGTGGCTGTGCGATATAGACGTAGCCACGTTCAATAATCTCTGGCATTTGACGGTAGAAGAACGTAAGTAGAAGTGTACGGATATGCGAGCCATCAACGTCAGCATCGGTCATAATGATGATGCTGTGATAGCGTAGTTTCTCTGGGTCATATTCGTCACGGCCAATACCACAACCTAGTGCTGTGATAAGCGTTGCAACTTCTTGCGAAGAAAGCATCTTGTCGAAACGTGCTTTCTCTACGTTAAGAATTTTGCCTTTAAGCGGCAAAATAGCTTGGTTCTTACGATTACGACCCTGCTTAGCTGAACCGCCCGCAGAGTCACCCTCCACTATGTACAGTTCACTTAGTGCAGGATCTTTCTCCTGACAATCAGCAAGCTTGCCCGGTAGACCAGCTAAGTCTAGTGCGCCCTTACGACGTGTCATTTCACGAGCTTTACGGGCAGCTTCACGCGCGCGAGCAGCATCGATAATTTTACCCGCAATGATCTTACTTTCCGCTGGGTTTTCTAATAGAAACTCAGCAAGCTTTTCGTTCATTGCCGATTCAACAGCAGGGCGTACCTCAGAAGAAACCAACTTATCTTTTGTCTGTGAGCTGAATTTCGGGTCAGGTACTTTTACGGAAATAACGGCAGTTAACCCTTCACGAGCATCGTCACCACTGGCATTGGTCTTGGCTTTTTTATTCAGCCCTTCCTTTTCCATATAGTTATTTAATGTACGTGTAAGCGCACCACGGAAGCCCGCTAAATGCGTTCCGCCGTCTCGTTGTGGAATGTTGTTAGTGAAGCAAAACACGTTTTCTTGGAAGCTATCGTTCCACTGCATTGCGACTTCTACTGCAATGCCATCCTCCTGCTCACTGCTAAAGTGGAATACTTTTTGATGAACAGCAGTTTTCTTTTGATTCAAATATTCAACGAATGCCTTGATACCGCCTTCATACATGAAGTGGTCTTCTTTACCATCACGTTCGTCTTTTAAACGAATAGAAACGCCAGAGTTCAAAAACGACAACTCACGAAGACGCTTAGCTAAAATATCATAATGATAAAGCGTATCGGTAAAGGTATCAGAACTTGGCCAGAAGCGAATCATGGTTCCGGTTTTATCAGTATCACCAGTAGCCGCTAGTGGCGCTTGTGGAACACCGTGTTGGTATTCTTGTTCATGAGCCTTTCCACCACGGCGAATACGAAGCTTCAATCGGCTTGAAAGTGCGTTCACTACTGAAACACCTACGCCGTGAAGACCACCTGATACTTTATATGAGTTATCATCAAACTTACCGCCTGCGTGAAGCACCGTCATGATAACTTCAGCTGCAGATACGCCCTCTTCAGGGTGCAACTCTGTAGGAATACCGCGACCATCGTCAGACACAGATACTGAGCCATCGCTGTGAATCTGCACAACAATCTCAGAACAATGTCCAGCAAGTGCTTCATCGATAGAGTTATCGACCACCTCGAAAACCATGTGGTGTAACCCGGTACCATCATCAGTATCACCGATATACATACCAGGACGCTTTCTTACGGCATCTAATCCTTTAAGTACTTTAATACTGGACGAGTCGTAGTTGTTCTCTGCTGACATACTAGCTTTTACTCCTCTTTCACGCTTCCATGTTCCACGTGAAACATTTTCTTTTCGTTGTATTTTTGTATAAAAGCGAGTTGCGAGGATTCTATTGCAGTAACGAAAACCTGCGTATCCATCTTAAGCAACCCATCAATAAATTGTTCTCTTTTATCGGCATCTAGTTCAGCGCCAACGTCATCAAGTAGAAATATGCTTTTACGCTGCGTTGCAGAGTTAAATAGCTTGGTTTGTGACATTTGAAGCGCAGCTACTGCCATTCTAAGCTGCCCTCTCGATAAAAGCTCCTGGGCATTCACCCCATTCACTTTAAGCCTTAGATCAGCTTTATGGGGCCCAGAAGAGGTATGTCCTATTTTACCATCATACTCACGTTTTTTAACTAGGCTTTCTGATAAAGAAACATCTTTTTCCCACCCCTTATAGTAACTTAATTCAACATTAAAGTTCGGAAGAAATTCTTCCGCGTAAAATTTAAATAATGGAGTAAGTTTATCTATGTAACTAACTCGTATGGAGGTTAACGATTCTCCCAACTCTGCGAACTTTTCTTCCCAATACGTATTTTGAGGTGCTGTAAGACTCGCCTGTTGTTTCAATAGCGCGTTGCGGTGTTTTAGAAATTTAGTGTATTGGTTCGCAAGAGTTTGGAAATCATGTTCCACGTGAAACAATCCCCAATCACAAAATCGTCTTCGTTCTGATGGAGAGCCAATAATGAGATCGGTACTTTGAGGCGTAAAAAGTTGAAGAGGAACAAGACTGACCAAATCAGAAAGCTTATTGGAGTGCTCACCATTTATGCTGCAAGTGAATGAATCATTTCTATTACGCTGAAAGCCAAGCTTTAACGCTTCACCTAACTCATCTTTACAGGAAGCGAAAACACTAAAATTATCTTTTTCATTTTGGATAACAGCGCTGTGTTTATTTGTTCTGAACGAGCGACCAAAACCCAAATAATAGAGGGCTTCGATGAGCGAAGACTTACCACTTCCATTCGCGCCAACAATAACAGTTAACGACGGCGAAGGAGAAAACGATACGGAAGTTAGATTACGGAACTGGGTAATCTGGACTTTGTCCAGTTTCATGATATCACGCTGAATATAAAAAGAAGCGATAGGCACTAAGGCTTATCGCTTCTTGTATTTGGACAGTTAAAAACAAGATGGGTTTATTAACGCTTAGAATTAGATAACAGATTACAGACGCATCGGCATAATTACATATAATGCGGCATCATCTGCTTCATCTTCAATTA
The DNA here is from genome assembly GCF_054968525.1 of Alteromonas sp. G5_S2_22_S1. Classification (NCBI taxonomy): domain Bacteria; kingdom Pseudomonadati; phylum Pseudomonadota; class Gammaproteobacteria; order Alteromonadales; family Alteromonadaceae; genus Alteromonas; species Alteromonas sp. G5_S2_22_S1. Next base: position 31,254 of record NZ_JBQKUJ010000023.1, read on the forward strand.
GCGCACTTGCATTTGAATCTGACAAACTTACTTTCACGCTCTCAGAGCCAAGTGAATTTAAAACGTCAATAAGATAGGCCACATTAAATCCGATTTCTAAATCATCACCCTGATACTGAACGTCTACAATTTCTTCAGCTTCTTCCTGTTCAGGGTTATTGGCGGTTATCTTCAACTCACCAGAAGAAAGGTTTAACCTCACACCCCTGAATTTTTCATTAGACAAAATAGCAGCTCGCGAAAATGCTTCCTTTAAAACTGGCTTGCTAGCGATAATTTCCTTATCACCATTTTGCGGCAATACACGACGATAATCAGGGAAGCGACCATCTACTAACTTAGATGTGAAGATAAAGTCGTTTGAAAAAATACGTAGATGATTTGCACCGATTTGTACTTTAAGCGATTTATCGTCTTCACTAATTAGGCGAGATATTTCTAAAACACCCTTTCTGGGTATTATAACCTGACGAGAAGGTAATGCTGTTTCATAATTTAAACGGCAAAGCGCTAATCGGTGGCCGTCTGTTGCGACAGTGCGAATGACGTTTTCTTCTGTTTCAAGCGACATACCGTTTAAATAATAGCGCACATCTTGTTGGGCCATTGAAAAGCTCGTTGCGTCAATTAAACGTTTAAGATCGCTGCAAGATAGCTCGAACTCAACTTCTCCCTCCCAATCCTCTAAATTCGGATAGTCATTTGCTGAGAGTGTTGAAAGTGTATATCGCCCTCGGCCTGCACGAATTAGTGCCTTACTTCCGTCAAGAGAGAAATGAATATCTGTTCCCTCAGAAATACCGCGAATAATATCAAACAGCTTCTTAGCAGGAACGGTAATCTCACCTTCAGTGTATTCACCTTCAAGCTTCACACTAGAAATCAGTTCGACCTCTAAATCTGTACCCGTTAACCAAAGTGCGTCCTCACTAACTTTAATGAGAACGTTGGAAAGGATTGGTAATGTGTGTCTGCGCTCAACTGCGCCAGACACTAATTGTAGGGGTTGCAAAAATTGTTCGCGGCTTATAGTAAATTTCATCGCAGTGCTATCTCGCCTCTAAGGTCGTGTTGTTAGGAAGACAAAGTCCTAATGAGGTTCTTATAGTCCTCTTTTATATCATGACTTTCTTCTCTTAGCTGCTCTATTTTTCTACATGCGTGTAAAACAGTTGTGTGGTCCCTACCCCCAAACGCATTTCCTAATTCTGGAAGGCTGTGGTTAGTGAGCTCTTTGGCAAGCGCCATGGCTACTTGGCGAGGTCGTGCAACACTACGGCTTCGTCGTTTAGATAAAATATCAGCTACTTTTATCTTATAATAATCTGCAACCGTTTTCTGAATATTATCAACGGTTACCAGTTTTTCCTGTAACGCTAAAAGGTCTCTTAATGCCTCGCGTACGAAATCAATGGTTATAGGACGGCCGGTGAAATTAGCATTAGCAATAACCCTGTTCAACGCCCCTTCTAACTCTCGCACATTTGAGCGCAAACGCTTAGCGATGAAGAAAGCTACCTCGTTAGGTAGATGAATACGATTTTCAGCCGCTTTGCGCATTAAAATGGCGACACGGGTTTCTAATTCAGGGGGCTCAATAGCAATTGTTAAGCCCCAACCAAATCGCGACTTTAACCTATCTTCTACGCCGTCAATTTCCTTCGGATATCTATCCGAGGTAAGAATAATTTGCTGATTACCTTCAAGTAATGCATTAAAGGTGTGAAAGAACTCTTCTTGAGAGCGCTCTTTGTTAGCGAAGAACTGAATATCATCGATAAGCAACGCATCTACACTGCGATAGAAGCGCTTAAAATCTTCAATTGCGTTATTCTGAAGCGCTTTGACCATGTCTTGAACAAAACGCTCTGAATGCATATATACTATCTTAGCATCGCCATTATTAGCGACAATACCGTTACCTACCGCGTGAAGTAAGTGAGTTTTACCTAAACCTGTACCACCGTAAATAAACAGTGGGTTATAAGAGCCGCCAGGATTGTTGGCCACTTGCGTAGCTGCTGCCCGAGCAAGCTGGTTCGATTTACCTTCTACGAAGTTATCGAATTGATACGTTGGGTTAATGTTACTCTTGTGCTTCATCGCCTCAGGGATCGGGATCACTTTAGGTGGTGCAGACGATCGGTTAGGTTGGCTATTATAACTGTTGTTATAACCGCTGCGATCGTGACTTTGCCTGCCGTGATCATTTTGATCGTAGCCCTGCTGCTTATGATTCCCTAGGCCATTATTCATTGCATTGTGCTGGCTATGATCATTTGCATTAAAACCAGAAGAAGGTGGAACATGCTGTGACGAAGGCTGATGATAACTTTTCTGCTGCGTATTGCCGCTATTACTGCCTGAATTAAGCGAAGAACGACTTGCACTGTTATCTTGACTTTGAACATTGGCATTAAAATGGCTGTTGTTGACACCACTGTTTGCATTGCTAGGTGTCGACGCAGACGAAGATACGGTCTGACTACGGCTAACGCTGTTGCGACTCATGACTTCTAATCGCAACTGAGGAGCATCGTTACCGGCAAACTCTCTAAGTAGTGCGGTAATATTATTAAGGTACTTGTCTCGAACCCAATCTAGTACAAAACGATTAGGCGCGTAGAGCGCAACAACGCCACCTTGTTCTTCACAAACAAGTGGCCGTATCCACATACTAAACTGCTGCGTAGGTAATTCTTGACGCAATCTTTCAAGACATTGATTCCACAAGGACATGGTACGTTGTTAGCTCCCGTATCTCGCCCGAAAAGCCAACTCCTAAAAAAGCCAAACAAAGGAAAGCAGGCACTAGAAAGCGCCATTAAAGAAAATAGCGTTGGAAGTGTTGGGTATCAGCGAGAAATTAAGTTATCGTTTTAATCGCTGTGGATTATCTAACGTTATCAACAAAAAGTAAATGGCGATCCCGATCAAACTTTTCGATCTGTATTTTATGTTATTGATTTATATAAAATTACTATTTAGATCAATTAACGATAGATATGCTTACTTTCATTCTAAATTACGCTTTAAAAACCGCTTGATCACCTTGCAAATTTGAGGCTGTACGGTTTTTTACACAATCTATTGTGGATAACATAGTTGATTTTTACGCCTTATTCACAAGTAAACCCGTTGATAAAGTACAGTATCGACTAAAAAATAACTAAATTTGTTCAGTTATTCGTCCGAAAAGAGAGAATATCCATTGACAGTAGCCCCCGAGATCTCTAGAATTCAGCGTCCTTTTTCGATGGGCTTTTCTGGTGAAAACACCACATTGTTCTGGCAACAGTATAATGTGTTACCAAAAACGCCTATGTTTAACTAAATATAAGTGAGACTTTGGTCATGAAAAGAACATTTCAACCGAGCAATCTAAAGCGCAAGCGTTCTCACGGTTTTCGTGCTCGTATGGCGACTAAAAATGGTCGTAAAGTACTAGCAGCTCGCCGTGCAAAAGGCCGCGCTCGTCTTTCTGCTTAATTAGAAAGACACCAAAGTGGGCGAGAATAAATTTTCTAGGGAGTTACGTCTGTTAACTCCCACCCACTTTACCTATGTGTTTGATAACGCAACCCCTGCTGTATCTCCCTCTTTTACCGTCCTAGCTAGAAAAAACTCAGTCACTACACCTCGCCTTGGTATTACACTTGCCAAAAAACGTATTCGTAAAGCACACGATAGAAATCGTTTGAAGCGATTGGTAAGAGAAAGTTTTCGGCACAAACAGCACAATTTACCTAACGTCGATATTATCGTTATAGGCAAGTCTGGCGCTGATAACCTTAGCAACCAAGAAGTTTTTGCTACATTGGACAAGCTATGGAAAAAATTAAACAAGCGTTGCGGCAACTCTTAATTGTAGTGCCTTTAGCCTTGATAAAATGCTATCAATGGTTCATTTCGCCTATGTTAGGCCAACGTTGTCGTTTCCATCCATCCTGTTCTTGGTATGCTATAGACGCATTAAAAACACACGGATTGGCAAAAGGCGGTTGGTTATCTATTAAACGCATATTAAAATGCCACCCTTTGCATGCCGGCGGATATGATCCAGTGCCGGAAAAACAACAAGATAAACACTCAAAATAAAGAGACCTCTATGGAATCGCAACGTAGTTTTCTGATAATTGGCCTCGCGCTAGTTAGCTTTTTGCTTTGGCAACAATGGCAAAAAGATTATGGGCCACAGCCTGTAGAACCCGTTGAGCAACAAGCTCAACAGACAACGCAAGGTGTACCGTCTTTTAACGATACGGGTAATGAAGACGTACCAAGCAGCGATAGTGTGCCTGCCGCACAGCCTGCTGTGGCTGCGCAGTCTACCAACCGTATTATCGAAGTAAAAACAGATACGTTAGACCTGCGCATCGATTTGCTCGGCGGAGATGTTATATCAGCAGACCTGCTAAAATTTCCAGTAGAGCAAGGCTCAGACATTCCATATAGCTTGCTTCGTTCAGGCAATGGTCTTTACGTAGCCCAAAGCGGTCTTATCGGTGCCCAAGGCCCAGATGCAAGTGCAAATGGCCGCCCTGTTTATACAGCGCAAAGCGAATTCTATGAAATGACCGGCGATACCCTTGTTATTCCATTAACTTGGAAAAACAATCAAGGCCTGTCTATTACTAAAACATTTACGTTTACAAAAAACCACTACGACGTAAACGTAAGCTACGACATTAACAATGGTACGGGCAGTGCCGCTACGGTTCAGCCGTATGCTCAGTTAAAGCAGGTTATGGAGTTCGAAGACGACGGTAATATGTTTATGCCAACCTACCGCGGTGCGGCATATTCGACAGAAGACGACCGTTATCAGAAATACTCTTTTGACGAAATAGAAGATGACAACTTGCGTGAAACTACAAAAGCAGGTTGGGTTGGCATGCTCGAGCATTATTTCGTATCAGCATGGGTGCCTTCGCAAGAACAAACGAATACGGTTTATTCACGTAACCTGAAAAATCAATATGCCGTTATTGGTGTGTTATCGCCGTCTGAAACGGTTGCTTCTGGCGATACCAAAACCATAGCTTCTACCCTTTACATGGGTCCAAAAGACCAAGATAAATTAGCAAAAATTGCACGTGGTTTAGATCTAACCGTTGATTACGGTATCCTTTTCTGGATTTCTCAGCCTCTGTTTGCCCTGCTTACTTTCCTTCACAGCTTAGTCAACAACTGGGGTGTCGCGATTATCCTTATCACTATTGTAGTGAAAGGTGCTATGTACTGGTTAACTAAGAAGCAGTACGAATCAATGGCTCGTATGCGCAACCTTGCACCTAAGATGCAACAGTTGAAAGACCGCTTTGGCGATGACAGACAGAAAATGTCTCAAGCCATGATGGAGCTATATCGCAAAGAAAAAGTGAACCCAATGGGTGGATGTTTACCACTTCTTCTGCAAATGCCTATCTTCCTAGCACTTTACTGGGTACTCATGGAAAGTGTTGAACTACGCCATGCAGACTTCGTACTTTGGATCACTGACTTATCAACGAAAGATCCGTACTTTGTGCTACCTATTCTTACCGGCGCAAGTATGTACCTATTGCAAAAACTTCAGCCGACCACCATTACAGATCCAATGCAGCAAAAAATCATGCAGTGGATGCCAGTGGCAATGAGCGTATTCTTCCTGTGGTTCCCTGCAGGTCTAGTACTATACTGGCTAGTGAGTAACGTGATTACCTTGGTTCAAGCCAAAATGATTTATGCTTCTATGGAGAAGCGGGGCATCAGCAGTAAATAAACTGTTGAGCAATTAATTACACAGCCCGCCTACGCGGGCTGTTTTGTCTTAGAGGATTAAACTGTGCCATCATTTGATATTGTTTCAGAAATCAACATGGAAGAAGTGCGTAACGCAACGGACAATGCCAGCCGTGAACTGTCTACACGTTTCGATTTTCGCGGCATCGACGCCAGCTTTGAATACAAAGATAAAACCGTTGTGATGAAAGCCGAAGCCGAGTTCCAACTTCAGCAAATGGAAAGTATGTTTAGAACAGCCATGTCTAAACGCAACGTTGACACATCGTCAATGGACGTGAAGCCTTACGACGCACACGGTAAAACTTACCGTCAAACGATTGCGTTTAAAGAAGGTATTGAACAGCCCACTGCGAAGAAAATCGTAAAGCTAATTAAAGACGCCAAAGTAAAAGTACAAACAGCCATACAAGGCGAAGAGCTTCGTGTAACCGGTAAAAAGCGTGATGACCTTCAACAGGCTATTGCCTTAGTTAAAGAGGCAAATTTGGGCCAACCTTTCCAATTTAAGAACTTCCGCGACTAATTATGGAATCACTCACCCTTTCTACCGACACCATTACCGCACAAGCTACCGCCCCTGGCCGTGGCGGCGTAGGTATTGTGCGTGTATCTGGACCCAAAGCAAAAGACATTGCTGAAGCGTTAGTACCAAGTGAGCTTACACCCCGCCTTGCAACCTATACACCCTTTGTTGACGCCAACAAAAGCGTAATAGACCAAGGTATCGCGCTATTTTTTAAAGGCCCGAATTCGTTTACCGGTGAGGATGTGCTTGAACTACAAGGCCACGGCGGTCAGGTTGTTATGGACATGCTTATAGACGCCGTACTTGCTACCGGGCACGCCAGGTTGGCCAGCCCTGGCGAGTTTAGCGAACAAGCCTTTTTAAATGACAAGCTCGACCTTGCACAAGCAGAGGCCATAGCAGATTTAATTGATGCTAGCTCTAAGCAAGCCGCACGTAGCGCTTTACGTTCGCTACAGGGTGAGTTTTCCACACAAATTCAAACGTTGTCAGACCAAATCGTACACCTTCGTATGTACGTTGAGGCAGCCATCGACTTTCCAGAAGAAGAAATCGACTTCTTATCAGATGGAAAAGTATCAGGTGACTTAAGCACTATCATGCAAAGTCTGACTAAAGTACGTGAGCAGGCGAAACAAGGTACCTTGCTGCGCGAAGGGATGCAGGTGGTTATTGCCGGTCGTCCAAATGCGGGTAAATCGAGCTTGCTAAATGCCCTCGCTGGCCGCGACAGTGCAATCGTAACCGACATAGCAGGTACCACACGAGATGTGCTTAAAGAGCACATACATATTGACGGAATGCCGGTTCACATAATTGATACCGCAGGTCTTCGTGAAAGCCCTGATAAAGTAGAACAAATAGGTATCGAACGAGCGTGGCAAGCTATCAATGAGGCAGATCATGTTTTATTTGTTGTAGATTCCACTGCAACAAGCGTTATTGACCCTTATGAAATATGGCCTGAATTTATGGCTCGCCTGCCACAAGGCATACCTGTTACGGTAGTACGCAATAAAGCTGATCTGAGTACATTGAGTATTGGACAAAGCAGCGTTAATACCCAGCAGGGGGATATTTCGGTAATTAACCTCTCTGCAAAAGAAGGCAGCGGCGTAGACACACTTAAAGCACATTTGGCCAAAACCATGGGCTTCGACACAACGACCGAAGGCCAGTTTATTGCCCGTCGACGTCATATTGATGCACTTGATCAAGCCTACAGCTATGTGAGCACCGGCGAGCAACAATTGCATGATGCAATGGCAGGCGAGCTGCTAGCGGAAGAATTGAGGTTGGCCCATCAGGCACTCTGTGAGATAACCGGTGAATTTACCTCAGACGATCTGCTTGGCAAAATATTTTCATCATTCTGTATCGGGAAGTGAAGTAGCAATTTCTTCATCAACCATTGCAAACTATTGCTAAAGATTGCAAATATAAGCTACTGATTTAAAACACTTAATATCGAAAAAGCAAAAATAACTCTTTGCAGTCATTCGCCTTGTTTTGCCTTTTTTCTCCAAAAATTGATCCCCATTTGCTCCAAGGTTAGAATCTGGGAGCAATGGGATCAAGATTGGAGCAAACATGAAAGTATCTGTTAACAAGAGGAACCCCAACTCGAAGGGGCTACAGCAGCTTCGCCTGGTGTACTACTACGGTGTCGTCGAAGGGGAGGACGGAAAGAAGCGGCCTAAGCGGGATTACGAGCCTCTTGAGCTGTACGTGTATCACAACCCCAGGACTCAGGCTGAGCGGCAGCACAACAAGGAGATGATGCGTCAGGCAGAAGCAGCAAGGTCTGCACGTCTCGTTGAGTCACATGCCAATAAATTCCAGCTTGAAGACCGCGTGAAACTGGCCTCAAGCTTCTTTGACTACTATGACCAATTAACCTCTACCAAAGAGTCCGGAAGCGCATCTAATTATTCAATCTGGATCTCGGCAGGCAAGCACCTCAGAAACTACCACGGCAGAGCTGAACTCACCTTTGAGGAGATTGATAAGCCGTTCCTAGAAGGGTTTCGGAAGTACCTACTGGAGGAAAAGCTCACCAAATCGAAAAATCGGCTCGCCAAAAATACTGCATCCAGTTATTTCAATAAGATCCGGGCCGCTCTGAATGAAGCATATCGAGAGGGCATCATCAGGGACAACCCGGTGCAACGTGTGAAAAGTGTCAAGCCAGAGAAAACCAAGCGAACCTACCTAACGCTGGATGAAGTTCGTGCGCTGACGAAGGCAGAGTGTCGCTACGATGTCCAAAAGCGGGCTTTTTTGTTCAGTTGCACTACCGGTCTCCGCTGGAGTGATATCAATAAACTTAAGTGGAGCGAAATCGAAGAGCTTGAGCCTGGGCACTATCGAATTATTTTTGACCAGAAAAAGCTTAGGAACGGTGGAAACTCCCTTGTGTACCTGGACCTTCCAGATTCGGCAGTAAAGCTGTTGAATATAGATCAAAAGGGCAAACCAGAAGATAGAGTATTCGTTGGCCTAAAATACAACAGCTACTTTAATGTGTCATTGTTGCAATGGGCTATGAGGGCTGGAATAACAAAGCATGTCACGTTTCACGCAGGGCGACATACATTCGCCGTAGCCCAACTTAACCGGGGTGTTGATATTTATTCTCTCTCCCGGCTCCTTGGACACTCAGAGCTGAGAACAACAGAAGACTATGCTGATATTCTTGAAAGTCGCCGTGTAACTGCAATGCGGAGTTTTCCGGACATATTTCAAGAACGTGAAGAGAAAAAAATCTGTACTCATTGTGGGCAGCCAACCCCCAAAGCTATCGCTTAAGGGGCCTACGACCAGTTCTTCGAGAGTTCTTCATAAACTGCTCGACTTCGCTCGTGACCTCACTTTGAGACTTAACGCGGTTAGTTTCGAGCCACTCTAAGAAGTCTCTGCGCCGGATCATTACACGCTTTCCTCCTGGCTTAGAGAAAGGGATTCGCTTTTCGGAGGTTAGTCGGTAGATATGGCTTCGCGCGACTCCCATTATCTCCGCCGCTTCATCTACAGTTAGAAACTCTTTGTTGGGGGACCTATTCTCAGAAAGTACCTCCGATAGAATTTTCTTAATCTCTGCCAGTTCCTTCATTACGCATGATAGCTGCTCTGCTTCAGACATCATTCACCTATACCATTTCGCATTTCTTTGCTTTGTTTCGTTGGGGCTATCATGCGGCATAGGAATTAGATCTGACGGGTCTGCTTTTGCCCATTTTGGGCGGTTTGAGCGGAATCGAGAAAATTTTCTGGAAAGTGCCTACGTCAGTCCGACCGACTGACTATCCACATTTCCCTGTCACCAATAGTTGTAATTTATTATTTGTTTAAAACTACTTGAAAGAACTACTTGCAGACTGTCCAATACGATAATTTAGCCTTTAGATTCATTAACTTACTGCTAAATCATCACTTATAGGCGTGGCGCTAGTGTCGTACAAGCGTGGCGCTAGTGACGTGAGTGACGTGGCGATAGTGTCGTGGATAACTTCCGACAACTTGCCAGAACCCTTGATTTCACAGGCCTGACTACTGTGTGGCGCTAGTGACGTGGATAACATCAGTTATGAACAGGGTTATCCACCATGGGAGCGAATTCGACTTAACGAGAATGCCGTCCATAGGGGCTGTAATTATCATAATTACCGTAATCGAAGTAGGCTAACTAGACTTTGAATGAGGAGACGCGAACGAAGAAGAATTCGCCCCGAGGCTTTTGTTTACTTAGGGGCGATATGAGGGTTCGTCTTGGTAATTATCAGTTTATCGCTTTGAAATAGCGTGCTGTTGAAAATCTCATGATGGAAAATAGACGCTAATATAGCGGCATTTTCCAGCTTACGCCGGAAGTCTCTCCGCTCCTTCGTTTCACTACTGAACTGAAGCTTCAGGGCATCAAGCGGGATTTCAATTTGCTTTCTGCGCGACATCGAGTGGACTCGCCAATTCCACCAACAGTAGAAATCGATGGCGAGCGGGTTTTTAGTCAAAGCTTTGATCGCGTGGGCGGAAACTGGCACAGCATTGCTCAAAATGCTTTGATAGAACTCTTCATCCAGGCGGATCGTTGATGACCAACTCGAATTTTTACCAGGACGCATAGAGATAAGCGCCTTCCGGGATACAAGGACATTTTCAATTTCTACCCCGTTTCCCACCACTCGCTCTATCTGAAAGGTAGAGCGAGCCAAACGATTGACCTGTTCAAGCAGTAGAGCTGCATATCGGCCACTATTGCTTAGCCCAAGGCTTTTTAGGAACTGGCTTTGGCTTGTATCAATCGTCAACACAGGACTTTTCTGCCACTTCGCTTGCGTTGTCAGCCAAGCCAGCAATAGTCGTACAAGCCCCCCTGATGGCAGACCCCGTTTAGACCATATTGTCACAGTTACATTGCCGTTTGTACGTTCAAACATATTTTTACCAGTATTGGCTGCCGGCAATGGGCTGAGCTGGCAAAACAATTGGGGCATGAACCATGTTTCAGGGCTCAGCTCTTGATTTTCTGCCTGCTCAACAAGACTTTGATGGTAGGCAGTAAACGGCTTGCCTCCCATCAATCCACCTTCCGACGCTCAAGCCAATCCTCTACGTCGGCGCGCTTCCAGCGGACCGCTTTTGTGGTCACAGCAATGGGTTTTGGAAAACCAGCGTCCTTATCTGCCCGAATGCGGCTCAGCGTCGGATTGGATATACGCAAAAGTCGTTGAACATCACGTACCGTTAAAAGCACGTCCGACTCAACGTCATGCTCTCGATCTTTCTTTTGGGATTTCATAAAAATAGCTCCTTTGATTTCTCTAGGAGCTATTTTCGGTTTAACTACCTTTAACCGAAGAACGCGCTTTTTACCATTTTGGGCGCATAAGGCAGTTTTTCAGTATTTTTATCGTTAGGTTCCTGGCCCGCCGGGATTCACTTCTATTTTGTCCATTGCCTCCCGACGCTTTGCATCCACGTCTATGTCGTCAACGCGATCCATTGCACGCTGATCAGCAGGCAAACGGTCCCCGTCGATATTGAAGACACTGCCAGAGCCTGTGACGGCGTCCATAGATATATTGGATCCATTGGGAAACTGACCGTTCTGCTGAAGAATAGCCAGCCACTCATCAAGATTAACCTCATCCCAGTTGATTTGAGCGATCTGCTCAAAGGGAATGCCTCCACAACTCGGATTCTTAGGGGTTCCGAAGTCCTGACCAAACTGAGGCCGCACCTGTTCCTGGATGATTCGAGACAGTGGTGAGTTGAAGCAGCAGTACGCTTTGCGCTTCTCGATACAGGCCCCGAGAACCTCTTCCTTACAGTATGAGCCAACATAGGTACAGCTATCCGTCGCCCGTTTGGTGTTCATTTCCAGCTCTTCCTGTTCGCAGGCATAGACCATTTGAATTACGGCTACAGCGACCACATACACCGTGTAGACCGTCATCGCCGCACCCAGCATGGAAGCGGCTTGGTTCGCCATTTCAGTCATTGCCTCCTCAGCCGCTCTATCTGCCGTAGCAGTAGCTGCCGCCTCGGTCGCGCCATCCTGGGCCAAATTACCCATCACGTCCTGCAACATACCTTTAGCCTGCTCTTTCAGCTTCTCGATGAGCTGGTTCTTCAGTTCCTCGATGGGCGACCATATCTCCTCAACGGCACCAGAAATGTTATCCATGTAGTTTGTAAACGGCTGAGACACCTCCGTCCACGCATTCATGACTGGCTCACGGAGGGTTTGGTAAGAGCTTTTGATGATGTTCGTGTCCTCAAGCGCCAATACCGCACCATCAAGCTTCGGAACCTGGCGAATCATCATCAGGTAATCAGCCATGCTCACGTTAGAGGGTTTCTCACAGCAGTCCGAAACTCCTCCGACGGCAATCTTGCATTCCCCCGCCTCACCACCGAACGCGGTGCAGGTCACGTTCTCATCCCCGGTCGCATTGCCATCGTCATCTTGGCCGGTGCAACTCATGTCCTGAGTCATAAACTGGGCAGCGTTCAGCAACGCTGAGGCTTTGGCGAAGTTCGCGGTCTGATCGGTGGATTGTGTCGGGTCGAGGCAGTCGTCCCCCATGCAGCGAATAGCTCCACCACATTGGTATTCGGTGTTTTTCTCAATGGTGTCGATGTCCACACTACTCCCGCAGTCCCACGTCTCCTCTTTGACGTAGCACACACCGGAGTTACCCTGAGCGCCATCAACACACTCCGAGCTTATAAAACCGCACTGCGGGTTTTCTTCGTACTGCTGGCACATATTTAGATTCCCGCCTTCGTTGACCGGGCACTGCTCCTCACCGTTGACATCGGTGTAGCACTCCATATCGCCTTTGTAGAAGTCGAAGTCAGCAACCACCTGGACCTTTTTGCAGAGGTTTGGTATGCCCGGAATAGGGGTCGGCTTGAGGTCGCTCTCGCAAATCTTGATACCGTTCGTGTAGGTGCAACCTTCCGCGTCACGCGGGTCGTCCACGCAGGTCAGACTGCCTTCTGCAAACCCGTCCACCACACCCGTAGCAGACTCGATGCAGCTATCTGGTGACCATTCATCTTTGATGATGGCTTTGGAGGGGTCGTACTTGATGCGAATTTTCCCGAAGCCTTCCCCTTCGCCGGATACGGATACGCGAATCTTGAAACGTATAACTGAATCTTCAGGGACATTCTTGAAATACTGAGTAAGGTTGAGATTTGGATTCTCGTCCCAGCTAGTGCTCAACTCACATTTGCCAGCGGTCTCTGGCGGGAAGTTATTGTTGGGGCCAGACCAGACTTTCACCTCTTGCCCTGGCTCGCCAATCCAGATCTGCATGTAATCGTCCCACTTCGCCCGAACCAATGTTGCTGAGGTTATAGCGGCTGGGTTGACGACTTTGATTTCCGTGAATTCCTCGTAGATTGTGCATGAGCCTCCCCAGTAGTCATCGCCTACTTTACCAATCCAAACGTCAGAACATCCGCCTCCAGCTCCATCGCATGGGGAGATGTTGTAGGGGCCGTCATGGTGCTTCACTACTGCGGCTTCATAGTCGTGGATGACTTCACAGGTGGCACTTTTGTCGGTTACACGGTCGCAGGTTTCGTACTCTGGGTTGTGTACCGACATGGTGATTTCGTCGAAGGTTGTTTCAGCGGAACAATCACCGAAACCTTCAGAAATCACATCAATGTTTTCGTATGTGGCGTTGGTGAGCCCCAACATCGGGTCGGAACTGAAATCCGGGCTACTCTGGTTTGAGGAATCCACCAGAACCTTATACGCGGCGCCTGAGATAGAAGGGGTGTCGCTGTAGGCATCCTCCCAGAGCGAGTCTTTGGCCTCGCTACCGGTTTCGCCCATTCCCTCTTCCGAGTCATAGATCCCCTGAAGCTGATCGAGGTCAGGGGCTATGCCATCAGAGAAATATTCGTTCTGGACGGAGGTGTTGGAAGGGTTGCTACCTGGGTACAGGCTTTGAACGCTGAACTGAGCTCCCCCTTGGTATTGGAGGTTGCCATTTTCGTCCATGGTGGGCACAGTGATTTGCCCGTTCTGGACCTTGGCTGGAGTGTTTTTGGCTTCGTTACCAAGCTCGATACCCAGATTCTGGCCTTCGCGACCGAGCTGACTTAAAAAGTCCTGAGTATCAACTTCAGGTGACTCTTGAGCCACGCCGTGAAGGGGCATCAGAGTCGTGGTGACAGTTAAAAGGTAGGCAATGGCTCTCATCAAGCCTGGTGAATTTCGCATAACGACCTCTCCGAAAATCTTTTCGAGAGATCATATCGAGCATCCGGCGCTCCCAGCGGATGTGTAATTTACCGTTTTGGGCGCATAGCGTTAATTGGCCAAATTTTCTTTCACATGTGAAAGTTTTTCAAAGGTAGCTCAAGCTGGCTCAGCGAAGACTTCAACCGCTGGCATCGCCGCACCCTTCGCATTCAGTGGCTGAAAACAGTGCGGGCAGTGTATTCCCGTCGCCTGATTCACAGAGGTGAAAAAGTCACACCCGCAGTCGCAACAATGCTCAAACATCGCGTCCCCAGAGCGCACCTCCGACGCTAAGCACCAAGCATCTGTAATTGTGAATATCTGAAATGCCTCCTTTCCCATCGGCGTACTGACAGAGGCAATTTCACTGATTGCTGCACAGTACATCCGGTATGCGCGATCCAGCGCAGATATGCTGGTCGAGGATTCAACGGCCCTTCCACCTATCTGTCGATAAAAACCCATGAGAAGTGAAGCATGAAGCTTGGAAAGCTGATTCGTTACCAAAGAAGCGCCACTTTTGATGGTATTAGAGGTCCTGTTTTTACCGACCTCCATCCCATCATCTTCCAGATCTCGGTAAATCCTGCGTACCTGTTTATCTGTCAACCCAGTCTCCAGAATGATAATGCGCGTTACGTACCCCATGAGTGCCATCTCACGTGCTTGAACCCATAGATGCAGCGGATTGTTACGGGTATTCATACGTTGCCTCCCACCGATAGGCATTGCTGATACTTCATAAAGAGCGCCTGTCTACGCTTACGAAGGTCTGCTGAGGGCAACAGACCCTCGACAATCTCCGGCCCAAATCGCAGAGTGCAGGCGGTACAAATTTCTGTAACCAGTTGACGGATTTGATTGTCGGTAGCCTCCGCCGCAGCCTTCGCCAGTGAATGGCTGACACCAAATGCGGCTGCGGCCATAGAAGCGTCTCGGCGAGCCAAATTTCTGAGCGTCAGCCAGTACGTCACATCAAATTCTCGCTCCACCCCCTCCATTCCTGCGAAGCCAGGTGGAATAGCACGTTCGTATTCAGTGGACAGGAAATCATATACGTCCAGTTCCGGAGTATGTAACTGAAAGCTTAAAACTACGCCTGAAGCCAACTTGGACAATTGGTGAGGTGGCGTGGCAGCCAAGGCCACCACTGTGCTTTGCGGTAGTGAGAACTGCTCTCTGGCCACGCTGGGAGCATGACGGCAGAGAGTTGCCAGCAGGTTCCATAGAGTGAGATCCAGCTCATACATATTTTGGTCTGGGCGCTGCTCATTAATCTGAGAAGCCTGGTTATCCAAGTCGGACATCGAAAGTAGAGGTGACATTTTTACGCCTCCTCTGTGAATCGTTTCTTATAAGACGTTGGTAGATACAGAGTAAGTGCAACCCCACAGGCAACAGACAATGCAAAATAGGCTAAATTACCTGAATTCAGCAACTGTCCAATAATAAAATAGATAAACCCTACAAAAACAAACCAAAGACATTTTTCAGCAAACATAACTACTCCTCAATCAAAGCAAAGCATTGCAAAACATATGAATATAAATACCACTAGTTCCCGAATATACAAGGGATTTTACTGTATTTTTTTACAGTATCACTTTATGATTCTATGAACAGAATATTGAGCGACTTGCATTTATTGAGAACAGGGGTAGGATTTAAATTAGGGTAAATTTCATCGAAAAATAGGCTATGAAACTATTAATCTTCGTCCTTTTAACATTGTTCGTTAGTTACAAACTTGCTGGCATCGGCGGCTTGATATTATCGCTCGTTCCGCTCGCGTTAATTTTGAGCTTTATTGTTAGCAAAAGGAACGCACAATCAGGTTGCAACGTACATTCATCACAGCAGGACCGTTCGTTAGTTTGGGATGATAGCCAAATAGACAGGATTCCGTTCACATCGCCAGATAGTTCAGGATCGCAATTTGAAAAATGGGACGGTCAACCTTGGACAGGCCAATAGAAGAGAGCTGGATGAAACCAGCTCTCTAAGGTGAGTTATCGAGTTAACAAAATTTCAATCCCTTTTCCCGCTAATCGCCTAGTGTCATATCTCCGCCCGATTAGTAACCGAACGCTTAGAGCTGCAATCTTCATTTCGAACGCCCTTACACCCGCTTTCTTCGCCAGCTTTTCAAGCAGAGCATTAGTCAGAATGATCGAGCGCATATTTTCTCTATGAGCGTATATTCGTATCCTCATCTTCTCCCCGCAGGGTGCCATGAATTCGCCCGCTTCCGCGTGTCCAATAATCTTATCAATCACTGCCACAGCTTCTCTTTTCATGAAACGCTCCTTTACTCTCCATTCTGTACAGCCATATAGCGGCTTACTGGCATCAGATAACCCCCGGCCTGCTCGCGCCCGGCACCCGCAGAAGCCTCAATAATGTCTGCTGCTTTGTTTGCCAGATCGGCGTCACCGCCGAACTCACTTTGAAGTTGCTGCCTGTATTCAGCTTCACGCCCGTCACTTGCTCCCAGTAGCGACGACGCAAACAGTTGCGCACCGGCTTCAGACTGAAGACCATGCTCATTAACAGCCGTTTGGGCTGCCAGCTCACGGAACTCGTCACCATATTGCTCAACAAAACGCTGTGCGTGCTCCGCACCTTCCTCTGATGCACTGGCAAACGCTGCCGCAAAGAACATCCCACGTTCCCTAATGGACATGTCTTTAGCGGCTTCCGACAAATCACTTTCTCCAGTAATCCACTCTTTGGCCGCTGTGTATCCGCTGACCCCGGCACCGATAATCGAACGCCCCAGGTCTGCGGCTCCGGTCGCGATATGACCCGCTACGCCGTACTCATCCTGGATGTACTGATCGCCACGGTTTGAATCAGCGATAAACTGGTCGCGCTCTTGGGGAGTCATGGCCGCGAGGTGCTCCATCGAACCTGCAAAATCATCCAAGAAACCGCCTGCTCCAGCACTAACCCCACCAACTACTTGGTCGAAAAATCGGCCAATACCCTCGGTAGTAGAGAAGATACTCGCCGAGCTAGATGGCTCGACTTCAGACGCCATAATTTGACTTCTCAGAGCACCGAGCCGCTCTCCCCGGTAGTCGTCTCTGTTTTCAGAGTCTGCCGCTTCTACGTGGCTTAGGTTTTGGTTATGACGCTGAAGCACTGCGCTCTCCCCAGGCACGCCTGCCTTTGCCTGATTTCTTTGTTCGTTCGACATGCTCTGAGGTTCTTGAAGCTTTCGCGCACCTATACCATGCGGTATCGCTGGAGAGCTTTCCAAAAGATCTTGCTGTGCATTGGAATCTTTCACGGTTGTCGCGCCGCCCGTAGCACTTTCGATGGTTTCGGCAGCAATAGCCTGTTCCGATGCTTTACCAGAGTTAATAAGCGCATAGAGCTGACCGCCTGCAGTTGCTCTTGCTGAATCCATTCCCAACGCTTCATAAAACTGGGATTTCTCAGCCGCAAGTTGGCGTGTTTCGGGTGAAGCCATCCGCATCCCATCTCTTAACTGTGAATGAGCTTCAGGACTGCTGGTTACTTTCTCCGCCAGAGCCCTCATATCCATTGCACTCGTCGTTCCAATGCTCGATTGAGCGCTGGCGAGACGCTGATAAGTATTTTGTGCTGTTATGGCTTGGGTCGCGGATTCAGAAAACTGCTCACGCTGCTCCTCTCCAAGAGAGTTCGTAAAACGCTGACCACTCTGCGTATTGACCTGACGAGCTATATCCCTAGTCAAAGCTGCTGAATCGCTGTCAGTGAAACCAACATTTTTGGCAAGCCGGTCCATATCGCCTGTAAGCTGCTGACGTTGATCGGTGGAGGTAGAAGTTGCCGAACCAGAAATTCCTCCTTTGACATCGACTGGTGCTGCCTTCGCTATTGCCATTCCAGCAGGGCCAGCCAACAGGGCTCCCGCAACCTGCCCGGCATCAACATTCGCACTGGCTTGCATACCAATCGCCCCAGCAATGGCATCTGTATGGCTCTCATTCAAACCATATTGTCGAGCGTAATCCTGAGCTTGGCCGTAAATCGCCTGTGCCTGTGAAGAGTCAGATGCACGAAGGGATTGCCCAAGCCCTTGTAAACGAGCGTAGCTTTGTTCAGCAGAGGCCCCAGAGAAAACCGAATTAGAAAGCTGGGATGCAAATGACTGTGTTGCCTGGGCTGACGATGCCTGGGAGGAACTAACCGCACTACTGAGCATGTTCCCGACATTAATTTTGTCTACCATGCTCTCGGAACCGGTAAGTTGAAGCCCTCGGAAGTCATCAAATTGAGATTTCGGCATCATGTCCAACGCCGCTGAGGGCTTAATGGCGTCGGGAGTAGAAATTTTCTCGTTGATATGGTCACCGCCATTCAAACGGCCTGCGAGAGAAGTCATTGCGTAAGTGGAGCCGGTTACAACGAACAGAGTAATCACTGGAGTGGCCGCAGCCAACATGCCTCCCGTTGCAAGCCAATTAGATGTTATCTGGTATGCCTCGCTTATCCCGTGGAAAGTGGAAAACGGGTCGTTCTCTAGGGCACTCAACGCACCTGTAGCGGATATATGAATATAGAGGTTAATAATTGACAACACCGGCATCCAGAGCTGAATCCATGCGAGTGTCACCAAATACTTTCCCACCAAACCGATACCGAACCGGCCCATCAACATAAAGAATGCAGCCAGAGGTGTTACGGCATAAACGAAACCCTCGAAAAACGTCATCATCGGGCGAACGATGGTCATAAACATTGATTGTTCAGCAGCCCATTGAGTATTCCTTTGCTGGATAGCTTGGTTCAGCATAATTGCCGACGAGAAATCCCGCATATCCTGGTACTTTCCTTGGGCAGCATCTTCATATATCGGCTTAAGCACGGTTGTTAGTATGTAGTCCTGAGCATTAGATCCGGTCATACCAAGACTCGCTAATGCATCATAAAGACGATTTGACACACCGACTCCAGCGACATCACCACTAGCGTCTCTCATTCCCCGCTCGATGGCTTCATGAACCAAATAGTTGCCTTTAACTTCATTAAGTGCGTTGCTAATCGCAACAAACCCATCAGAACAGGTGTAATCCTGGGGAGAGCCACCAAGGTAAAGCCGAGTGCCATATAAGCCTGATTCAAAGCGAAGTGCCTGCATTGCAGGGGCGGTAAATAAGTCTTGGATTGACGCTTGATGCAAATCAATTTTTGTTAGCGTGCATTCTCGTATGTAGTTGTGAATTGAAAGCTCGACGTTTACACCCTCTCCACCAACAGCGTTATCCATTGCTTTAAATACAACCGGGTTAACGGCAGCATCTTGAAGCTGATTTATCAAGTGAAGGGAGTCAGCAAATCGATTCTGTGTCGAGCCCGGTGAAATAAATGAATACCCCTGCTCAAACAGGCTTGTAACTGAGTACCCAACATTTGAGACAACCGAACCAACCGCTGCTGGCCCCACTGGGACATTATCAACGACCCGAACTTCGCCGGAGTATGCATCTTCAATAAGGACAGTCGTGGATGGTCCAAATGCCATAGCATAGAAAATCCATGCCACCAAAATAGTGCCAATCTGTATTTCCTTGGCTCCATTCATAATCGATTGGAAAAAAACTATTAGTACACCGATAAGCAGCCCTACCGATGCCATTTGTGTGAAATCGCCGGTTCCGGTGATCATGGAAACGGCTATCAAAACCTGCTCCAAAAATGCCGAATCACCGACAGAGTGTATGGTCCACATTGGGGAATCTCCTGTTAAAAACTCCCCCTCATACTAAATACACCCATCACTAGAGCACGCACGTGTTCTTGCCCATTTTGGGCGCAAAGCCAAATTTAGGGTAAGTTTGTACCGTCAGTACAAACCATTGTTTTTTATGGATTAACCAAAGTTTTTGGGTTGCGTTTTCTTAAAGTCGTGAGACACTTTTTAAAGATAACGGAGGATAAACCCATGAAACGATACATCGCGATTGCAGCTTCTGCTGCTGTAGTTCTGTCACTGGCAGGTTGTGCAACCACCGGGTCATCCGACCCCGCAACCTATGAACCGGCTAAATCCCGTGCGTACAACCTCGCTCAGGCCGGGGGTATCACTGAAGCGCGGGATACGGAGAGAAAGCACCTTTCAGAAAACGAGCTTTACAAGGTCGCTTCCAATGCCGACATCCTTATGTGGGATCGAGGAGCAAATTGGAGCGGGGGAGAAGCACTGGGAGCCAGCCTCTTGTTTGCAGCCCTGGAGCCAACGTCGAACTTCGCGAAAGACTCTTTGTTCGGCTGGATGCCTTCCAGCATGGCCACAGATGCCGTTCAGGCCCGTGCGAAGATGTCAGAAGTGACTACCTCCGCAATGAAAAAGGCCCTCGGTAGCCTTGGCTATACGTATGAAGCCAAGCTAGAGAACTACGACCAAAAAGCAGTGTTTGGGGGCGGAAGCGCTTTTCTGTTCAGTCAGATAACTATTATTGACACAAATCAGGGATGCCCCTCGCCAGATTCTGTCGATCACTACTCAAAAACATGCTATGTATCTTCTCAGATCATAGAGCCAAGTCAAGGCTTTGAACCTGCGTTCCTGGGAGGTGGTCAGGCCTGGTCGTTCACAACTGAAGGTGTGAAGGCCTCATCTGTAAAACTGAATGTCCCGGAAGGGGTGACCCTGGACAGTGTATCCATCATCGGCGCGATCAGCGCGAATCTGCCCGATTGGGCCTATATGTTTGCCCCTCAAACCGATGAAACTCCTCCCATGGTCGTAAACAAGGGGAAACCCTTGTACTTTGTGGAACCGGTGGAGAGTATCGAAAAGAGCTGATCGAAAACGAGTGATTGGAGGGAGGGCTATGGCAAGAAATCTCGAAGAGATTATTCAGAGCGAGGATCCAAAGATAGTTTCTGCCGCGAAGAGAAAGGCAGAGAAGATCCTCCAGTCAATAGATGACACAACGGGTACGGTAGCCACCAAGAAAAGAAGTAACTCTCGGCTGGTCAGGAAATCAAAAAGGGGCCAGTGATCTGGCCCCTTTCACTATCGAGGAGCATAACCGCAATCGGCCAGACTCCTTTGCAGAGATGCTAACGCATCCTTCATCAGATACGCCTCGTCATCGTCAACAGCATTAACCCTCACTTTTTGCCAACCAATTCGCTTTACAAGCTGTGCTAAAGCCAAGGCCTGCGCATCGGACAGCTCAGTCAGGACAGATACTGTGTTATCCATAAGGACCTCCTATGGGAAGGAGGGAAGCCCCCAAGGTCTTCCCCAGGGGCTTCATTAATTCACCGCGCCGTAGTGCGACTTCGCGTAGGCAAGATCGAGCGTAAAGGTAATCTCAATCCGGTCCACGACGAGATCGAATTTACGGGCGTGTTCCAGCAGATTAGACCGGAACACTGATTCGGCGTCGTCATGCGACGTTGCGTTAACCGTCTCAGCGACCAGCTCACCTTTTCCGTTGTCGTAACAGACGTCGGTGTAGTACACACGTCCGCACACATCGAACTGGTGATTCTCTGGTTGATTTTGAATTTGTCCCAGCATGTCTTTTCTCCAAGAGTAAAAAGCCGGGACTTCGCCCTACCGGGCTTGGTACCCGGCTGGGTGGTTTAATACTTACCGAGGACCGGCAAGTGATTTGTTGCAGTGGAGCGCAGGTCGAATGACCTCACCATCAATGATGCGGCCAGTGATAAATCCGACAGGGGGATTCTGCTCTGATTGCTCCGGTTCAATAACGTCTCCAGAAATTGGCGACGAGGTTTGACTGACGACCCGTACGGGCCGCGCTTTGAACATTGATCGAACGATGACGTTAAGAGTGCGGGCTACCAGTGAGGCACCAAACGCAATAACGCCAACCGTGACAATCATGACCAAAACGAATGTGGAAAAGTACATATAGAGCTCCAAACAATAGTTGATTGAAAGGGGCTCATCCGTGACCGGGAAGCCCCGGTTACGGGTTTAAATGATTTCTCGGGAACGCGAGAACCAATCTGAAACTGGCTCAAACTTGTCGCCCGACTTCATTATCTCGATGAAGTCGTCCTCGTTGCCGCATCGAGCCAAACCGAAATAGGTTTTCGTAAATCGGCCATCAAGACACCGAAGGACAGTGAAGTGGAGATTTCCTTTTGACTCACAGTGAGTCATGACAATCCCTCTGCGTTGATACACATGAGAATCATTCAAAGGAAGCACCAAGCCGTTGACTTCGAGTTTTTTCATCTTGCACCTCAAATAATTTTGAGGGGTCTCCCAGTACAGGGATGCCCCTGCTCTGAGATGATAGTTAAACTTGCTGTTTGTTTGAGGAGGCCAGCTACCTCACTATTTCCGGCGGTTCCGGAAATTGAAGATAGGTTATCGGAGAATGGCCGTGGGGCACGCAGCTACTTTTTCCCTTTTTGGGCGCAAAGAGTTTTTTTGTCTATTTGGGCCTGGGAGGTTCGCCGGGTCTGCCTAACAGCTCCCATAGAAGTCTGAAGGCATAGAAATGATCCCTGAGTGTCGTGCTACTCAGGTTATCGTGTCGAGTGTAGTAACGGTGGATGTGCGCTCTTCCTACCTGGTCTGGCCGCGAAACCCCCTGCTCATGTGACGAAATATCTGCCAAGGCCGCTATGAGCCTCTTCACCATTGCTCGCCGAGCCGTTTTGCCGCCGTGCCGGACATAAACGTGCGCTCGCTCTCTTACCCATTTTTCCATCATTTACTCCAAGTATGAGTTTGTAACGTCAATACGCCCGTGTCCCAACTCCCGCGCCACCTCAGCTCGAACCTCCTGATCAAGTGTCTTGGCCTGGGCAACTGAAATCCCCAGCTCCTTGGACAGGTATTCATGATGAGCCCGACCGTGGGCCACACCAGCGCGGATAGGGCTATCGGCTCCTATAAGGACTCTGTATCGCTCCTGGGCATAGTGGTGACGTTCACCATGGAAATTCACGGGGTGACGCCCAATCTCCCGATATGCCTCTTGTCGAAATTCTC